>JANNOR010000285.1:0-10425 GCA_031399265.1 Cyanobacteria bacterium SOY_34_metabat_3
AAAATACCTGGCGTTGCTGATAATGTAGTATGATTTCCCTCCCAAATATTGAGTCGGGCCAATTCTTGACTGGCCCGGGCAATACATGAATTGCCCCTACCAAATTTCAGGGATTCACTCAGCGAGTGAATCATACCTAAATTCAGCAAGGCAAAATAACTACCGATCGATCTAAAATTTGAGATATCTCACTTATTTATGATTGAGATAATATAACTGATGATTTTTTGGTAACACGGAAGCTATAAAATTACTCTTACGTTAATCGAATTCAATTTTTTCAGGTATCAACGCATGACTGCAACTACGCCGAAGCCAACGTCAGCAATTCCCAGCTTTTGTGAAGGAATCCAGTATTTCTCCGAGACAGTCCCTGGTTTTGAGACTTACGGGAAAACACCTGCGATCGCCAGCGGCAGCAAATCGATCGCCGATCCAGCAGATCCCGCCGCCGTCTTTCAAACCATGCTAGCAGCAGACGCCCTGCGCTACCTGACACTGCAAGTGACAGCCAGCAAAGCATCGGGACACCCGGGGGGATTTGCCAGCCAAGCCGAGGCCTACGCAGCGCTGGTAATGCTCGGACACAAGAACATTGTCACCGAAGTCGGACACCACGCCCCGGGCTTTTATAGTGCCATGTTTCTCGATCGATCTTTAGAAGACATGGGAATTGTCAACGTACAGCAAGTGCGCGACAAATTCCGAGAAAAAGACGGTTTGTTAGGACATCTTTCCGGTTTCATTCCCGGCCTTTTAGCACCAGCCGGCCCCCTCGGACAAGGACAGCATTTTGCAATGGCGGGCGCACTTTTGCACCCCGACAAACTGTTTGCTTTCACAATGGGCGACGGCGGCATGGGCGAACCTTATCCGATGAGCAGCATGGGGCATTTTCACACTGCATATCCCAAAGCTACTAACTTTTTGCCAGTGTTAGTTTGGAACGGATATTCTCAGGAACATCACAGCATGGTTTCGACAAAAACTAATGCTGAAATGATTGCTTATTGGCGTGGAAACGGTTTTGAAGAAGTTATCTTAATTGACGCTAAGGAATTTGACGATAAAAATCAACCGGAAAATTATGTTGACAGCACCGCTTTTTCGCTCGAACAGCGCATGGCATTTACCAAAGCTGTTTTGCAAGGAGTTGACAAAGCTGCAAAATCTGCTCTCGGCGGCAAATTGACTGCGTTTATTATCAAACAGTTGAAAGGTGCAGGCGTGCACGCGCGCGGTGCCAAATCTCACAACCTTTATCCGAAAGATACGCTGGATGCACCGCACATTATCAGCGCTTTAAAAGAGCGCGCTTTGACTGCGGAAGCTTGGCAGTTAGTGCGGACAAATGCCGAACGCGCGGGCGGCGGGCCTGCTGCAAAAACGGTTGTTACTGAGTTTACATTGCCGCTGGCAGATTTAGGCGAATTGCCTTTAGAAGAATTTGCTGTTGGAGAAGCGAAGGTTTCGACAACAGCAATGGGATTGTTGGTAGGACAAGTCGGTAAGCGCGATCGGACTTTTCTGGTCACCAATGCAGACGGCAACGAAGCATCGGCAATTGCCAACATCAACCAAGCTCTCAAAATCATTCACCCGACGACAGATGACTTGTACAATCAATCGCCAAACGGTCAAGTTTACGAACCTTTGAGCGAAGATGCTTGCGCGGGTTTAGCCGTAGGTTTGTCGCTATTCGGCGCCCGGAGTTTGTGGTGTTCCTACGAATCTTTTGCCATCAATGGTTTACCAATTTGGCAAACTGTCACCCAAGCAATGGCAGAATTGCGTCGTCCAACTCCAGCCACTGTCACCTTATTTACAGCAGGTGCTTTAGAGCAAGGCCGCAACGGTTGGACACACCAACGCCCGGAAATTGAAGCTTATTTTGCAGCGATGATGCGCAACGGAAATGTGTTTCCTTTGTTTCCACCGGATGCTAACAGCATTCAAGCTTGTTACGAGTGGGCTTTGACTGCGAAAAATAAGGGAATTGTGATTACTGCTAGTAAGTCCCCATTGCCAATTCGGACTACTTTTGCACAAACGCGCCAAGGTTTAGAAGATGGTGCGATCGTATTACAAGAAATAGCTGGGAGTAAGAAAGTTGTATTTGCTGTAATTGGCGATATGAGTTTGATTCCGGCCTTTGAAGCGGCGACAGCTTTGGAAAAATCCGGGATTGGTTCGCGGATTGTTTCTATTATCAATCCGCGCCGTTTGTACCGCCCAACTGATGTTGCTTGGAATACTTGTTCTGAGGCTGACGGCGGATTTTTGAGCGATGACAAATTTGCCGAAATGTTTGGCGGAGATGCCTTGATTGGTGTGATAGGGGGCGCTTCTGGGATGTTGGAGCCTGTGATGTTACGCAGCAATTGTCCGCGCGATACTTTCGCTTGGAAGCGCGGGGAAACTACTGCTAGTGCTGGTGAGTTGATGGCGTTTAATGGGTTGACGGCTGATGCGCTGACTAAAAGGGCGATCGGATTAGTTCATTAGACCTTTTGTATCGGAATTAATCTTACCCGAAATTAGGACACGGCACTGCCGTGTCCCTACAATTAACCAGGGTAGGGAAACGGCACTGCCGTGTCCTCTATATCATTCCGGCACAGCAGGAATTGATATAATATTTAAAAGCGGTAGGGAAACGGCACTGCCGTGTCCTCTATATCATTCCGGCACAGCAGGAATTGATACAATATTTAAAATAGGATGGCTATACCTATGACAGCAAAACTTTTAGAAGAAACAGTTACCCTTGCCGAACAGCGATTGATTCTCCCCAGTTATTATAGTTGGGAGCAATTTGAGGCGATCGAATCTTTGATGGCAGACTCTTCTGGTTTGCGGATAACTTATCTTGATGGGTGGATCGAGTTTATGACACTGGGTGAAGCACATGAAAGCTTTAAAAAGGCGATCGCTATATTGCTGGAAGCATACTTTTTTGAACTCGGAATTGAATTCTTTCCTGTAGGTAGTGCTACTCGCAGAGATCGGGCAAGAGATGTATCATTTGAACCAGACGAGTCTTATTATATAGGTTCAATAAAAGAGCATCCCGATCTAGCTGTGGAGGTAACGATGACTAGCGGGAGTACAAATAAACTAGCTAAGTATTTGCGACTTCGCATTCCTGAAGTCTGGTTTTGGGAAAATAATCAGTTGTCTGTTTATGGGCTGCGTGAGGATAATTACGAGCAACTTTCAAGAAGTGAGTTGCTACCGGAGTTGGATTTAGAATTGCTGGTGCGTTGCGTTTTGATGCCTTCAATGATTGAGGCAAGAACGGAGTTTATTCAGGGGATTCGGCGGCAGTAATTTGGTTGATTAATAGGAATAACGCAACAAATCGTTTGATCTGCTATAATCTACAGGGTTAAAGACTGATTTTATGTCAGGCGCAACGGAACACAGTAGAATGGCTAAGTATCCCTATTCTACAAAAATGATTATACATAACAACATTTAACACACCTTGAACTATGTCCCTGCAAGATGAGATTGACAAAACAAGGCAAGAAATTCGGACTGATGGCTACTCAATGTCTATTGGGGAGTGGATCAGCCTTTATGAGAGAAGTGAGATTGATATTCATCCAGATTTTCAAAGATTTTTTCGTTGGTCAGATCATCAAAAATCAACCTTCATAGAATCAATTTTGCTAGGTATACCTATTCCACCAATTTTTGTCAGCCAACGAGATGATGGTGTTTGGGATGTTGTCGATGGTGTTCAGAGACTATCAACAATATATGAATTTGTCGGTCTTTTAAAAAAAGATGGAGCAGGAAAAGATGAATCCGAAAAAGATGCACATCCAGTAGCTTTACAAAAAACCACATATTTAACTTCTTTAGAAGGTAAAAAATGGGACGATCCAAACGATAAAGATAATTCTTTCACTCAAACACAACGTTTATTGATTAAGCGGTCAAAAATTGCTGTCAATATTGTTGAGAAAGAAAGCGATGAAATGATTAAATATGAGCTATTTCAACGACTAAATACAGGAGGTTCAGTTGCTACACCTCAAGAAGTGAGAAATTGTATTCTTTTGATGTTGAATAAAGATTTATATCAATTGATGCGTTCACTGGCAGATTATGAACCATTCAAAAAATGTACAGCTTTAAGCGATAGGCTCTATGAAGAACAGTATGATATGGAATTAGTATTACGTTTCATACTTCTATTTGACAAGGATGAGAAAAACATTAAAAAGTTGGGTGGTGATGTTCACGTTTTCCTAACAGAAAAAATGCGTGAAGTTGCTTCTAATAAAGAGTTAGATTATCACCATATAGAAACCGCATTCAAAACAACATTCGATCTTCTAAATGAAACTACAGGTGATAATAGTTTCAAGAGATATAAATCTGAACAAGACAAGTTCCTTGGTGGTTTTCTATTATCATTATATGAAGTGGTAGCATTGGGAATCGGATATAACTATGAAAATCTACCTCAAACAAACCTGATATCTGATAGTGTAAAAACTATTTGGTCAGATCCGACTTATCAAAAATGGTCTGGAGCAGGCGTGAATGCTGCAATACGTTTACCTTACCTGATTCCGCTTGGTAGAAAAGTATTTTCCCCGTAATGAGTATCCGAACTACTGAACAACTAAGTGATAAACTTTCAACTGATCTTGCTTGGCGAAAAAAGGAACTTTCAGAAGTCAAATCCTTGGTAGAAACGAGAAATGTTTCTTCTCAAAGGCATAATGCGTCGATTCGGAGTGGAATATGTATTCTCTATGCCCATTGGGAAGGTTTTGTCAAATTAGCATCAAATAGTTACCTAGAGTATGTTGCGATGCAAAAGCTGCGCTACGATCAGCTTAGTAGCAATTTTCTAGCTTTGGCAATGAAGACAAAATTGAATGAGGCTAGAGACACCAATAAACCGTCATTATATATACCTGTTTGTGATTTCTTCGTTTCTAGCTTAAATACTAAATGCTCTTTGCCATACAAAGACAAAGATGCAATTTCTACGGCATCTAATCTATCTTCTGACATTTTGAAGGAAATAACTTGTACTCTGGGAATAGACTTTTCGGTTTACTCTACTAAGTCCGTGTTAATCGATATTAAGCTTTTGAAAACAAGAAACGAAATTGCACATGGTAACTATTTGACGGTTGACAGAGAAGAGTATATAGAGCTACACGCAGAAATTATGGGAATGCTTGATGTATTCAGTAATCAAATTCAAAATGCTGCTATTAATAAGGATTATATGCGGAATTCACCTTAGATAATAGTCCTGGACGCATAACTACCTAACCGGGTTTTTTACTCCTAGTTCAAGCCTCAAATACAGTATTTTCTTAAAGAACCCCGGTTTCTGCGTCTAGGACTAACTTTAATAAACTCCCAAAAACAAAAACCGGGCAACTCTACAGCTACCCGGAAATCCTAACTTTAGACTTCAGGAGACGGCAATGCCGTGTCCCTACTTAAAATTCTTAAACAGCGACAGTCTTCTTAGCCGTAGAGCTCAATTCGCCCTTAGCATACTTAGCTGCAAAATCATCCAAAGACATTTGCTTGATATTCGTACCGTGGCCGGCTGCGCCAAAAGATTGATAGCGATCGCTACAAACTTTTTGCATAAACTTGATCGATGGCTTCAGGAAGTGACGAGGATCGAATTCGTCTGGCTTCGCAAACAAAGCTTGACGTACCGCAGCGGTAATTGCCAAACGGTTGTCAGTATCGATATTGATTTTGCGAACGCCGCACTTAATGCCCTTTTGGATTTCTTCCACAGGTACGCCATAGGTTTCGCGGATTTTGCCGCCGTTGCTGTTGATGATTTCCAGCAATTCTTGGGGTACAGAAGAGGAACCGTGCATTACCAAGTGAGTATTCGGCAAGCGGCGGTGAATTTCTTCAATGCGGCTGATTGCCAAAATTTCGCCAGTCGGCTTGCGAGTGAACTTGTAAGCGCCGTGAGAAGTGCCGATCGCCACTGCTAGAGCATCAACGCCGGTTTGCTCAACAAAATCAACAGCTTGTTCGGGATCTGTCAACAATTGATCGTGAGACAAGGCACCTTCAAAGCCGTGGCCGTCTTCTGCTTCGCCCATTCCTGTTTCCAGAGAACCCAAGCAACCGAGTTCGCCTTCGACGCTAACGCCGATCGAATGAGCAACATTCACGACATCGCGAGTAACTTGAACGTTGTACTCGTAGCTAGCAGGAGTTTTAGCATCTCCTTCGAGAGAACCATCCATCATGACGCTGGTGAAACCTTGGCGCATTGCAGAATAGCAAGTTCCAGGGGCATTACCGTGGTCTTGGTGCATCGAAATGGGGATGTGAGGATAGGTTTCAACTGCGGCCAAAATCAAGTGGCGCAGGAAGTTTTCCCCAGCGTAGGTGCGAGCGCCGCGAGAAGCTTGCAAGATCACAGGGCTGTTGGTTTCATCAGCAGCACGCATGATCGCTTGGATTTGCTCCATGTTATTGACGTTGTAAGCCGGTAGGCCGTAACCGTTTTCAGCCGCATGATCGAGCAGCAGTCTCATAGGTACAAGCGCCATAGATGTTTCTCCTAATTATTTGTGGTTTTTGGGTAATGGATTTTGGACAAGTTCAATTCTTAGGACAATCTTAAGACAATTTGCCACCGATCGCGCAGGATGTTTCTACATTTCAATGGAAAAGTCTAAATATTAAAATATTGAGTAGGGGCAATTCATGAATTGCCCCTACTCAATATTTATGATTTTATTTTAATTTATGGGTCGCCCGGGATTTGAACCCGAGACCAATCGGTTAAAAGCCGAATGCTCTACCGCTGAGCTAGCGACCCGCGCAAACACTGTTACCGCGCACATCTACTGATAGTAGCACCCATCATTTTAAATAGCAAGTGTTTTTTAGAAAAAAGTTGCAGTCATGCGAACCAGCATCTCGCAAGTCGCTCCTGGCTGCAAATAAATTAAGTGTTCGCCTGTGTTTAAGGCATTTCGAGGAGCAGTCCAAGGTTCCAAACAGTAAAAGTCTTTGCCCTTCACCGTCCAGAAAACCAACTTTCCGTAGCTGGAATTATAACTGAGGGTGAGCCGCAACTTGCGGGCGGCGTCAGTAATAGTAGCAGCCAGCCCGGTAAGCTCGTCAAAGGAAACATCAATTTCATCTAGAGTTGGGTCGAAGACCCCCGTGAAATAACCTTTCTTGTGAGTGTTCTGATCTCTGTGCTGCATCCCGGGAATCTCAAAGCGCAGATTTGTCTTGTCGGGAGCTAAAAAGTAAGGGTGCAAGCCACTAGAAAAGGGCATGGGCTCGACACCAAGATTAGTGTATTGCTGCACAATTTCCAAAGAATTGCCTTTAATTTGATAAGTAAAAGCTAATTGGAAATCAAAGGGATAAACATCCAGGGTCTTCTCGCTGCTGTTGAGCACTAAGGTAAGAGCCGCGCAACCCTCAGTCACTTGTTGGGTCGCCTTCCAAGCCAAGTCGCGAGCAAAGCCGTGCTGTTTGAGCGAACGATCGACTCCCTTGTACGTGTAAGTATTGTCGGGGAGATTGCCGCAGATCGGAAACAAGATGGGAATACCGCCGCGTACAGTTAGATCGGGGTTAGCGAACCGTTCCGCGTCCAAGTAGAACATTTCTTTGCCTTCAACCAGCCAGCTAGTGGCAATACCGCCCCGTTCCGGCACAACTTCTAGAGTGGAGTTAGCGGTTTCGTCGGAGAGGATATAGGTTTTGTACTGCTTTTGCTTTAGCGCGATCGCAAACACATTTGTCATTGGTAGTAGGTCGTCGATCATTGGTTGTTAGTAAATCGGTCGTTAATTATTGGTCGCTGGTAGTTGATTTTCATCCATTACCGCCCCTTTCCTCCTCCTGTATCCACAGCTTGGACTCCCACCAGCTAACTCATGCTTGCAGCTATCGGAGGCAGGGCGATCGGCGACAGGATGGAGCGATCGCTGCTTGTACCTGGAACGATCCGGGAGGTCGGCTGCTGTTTGAGTGCCACCTTGAAAGATACATCCCGAGTTGGGGGAAGATAGCTTTGGGGACCCAGAACCCCTCCTGTACTCGGAGATGGCGGCGAAATAAACGGTTCTTTGATGAATGGCTCTTTGGTAAACGGATCTGCTTCCCGGCTGGGATTTTGAGGTTGAGCGGGGTAGATGCGCGGCGGCAAATCTTGACTCGGAGGCGGACTAGATTCAATTGCAGGCCCCGTCGGGTTCTGGAAAAATGAGGAGTTATCCGGTTGTTTGGGCAAAGCCGGCAAAGCTGGCAAAGCCGGAGCAGGCTTGGGTTGTCCCGGGTCTGGCAGATTGTTTTCACCGTAGGGTTTAACTGGGAAACCCGAACCGAACCCTCCGGTAGTGTTCTTTGCTGGGGGCACGGGAGAATTTGGAGTTTTTGGTGCCATTGCTGGGTTGATTGGGGCAGCGAGAATTACAGAAGATCGCATCGGTCGATCGAATATACTAGAAATTTGCTCGACGTGCTTGAGAATACGATCGCCCGCCGCTCCTTTGACAACCTTGGGCTGAAACTTTTTCACCTCCACAGGCAGAAATTCTACCTTCATATTCCGGTCTTTGAGCGATACTTTCAGGACTGCGGTATCGTAATCGCTGCGAGCATTCCCGCCGAATATAAAATTACCCAGCGAGTAAACTATCGGGCGACCCTTGTAAACTTCTGCACCTTGCAAGACGTGGGGGTGATGTCCCACGACCAAATCTGCTCCTTGGTCGATCGTGAACCGAGCCAAATCAATCTGCCAGTCCCCCGGATAGTCTGCCAATTCGACTCCCCAGTGGTAATTAACAATTATCCAGTCTACCTGACCCCTGAGAGCACGAATATCCTCTGCCACGCGATTGTTGCGGCGGGGGTTAATGCCCGCTTTCCCTCGATCGGCGGCGTGAAGGTCTGCATCGTAATAACCGAGATAAGCAATCCGCTGACCCTTAACCTCAATAATATCTGGACGCCTTGCTTCTTTAATATTTCTGCCCGCTCCCAGATGCGCGATCCCAGCATTATTTAGAGTATTTATAGTATCCACCAGCCCGGGTTCCTCGTAATCCATAGCGTGGCTGTTTGCCAGATTGACAATATCCACTCCTCCTGCCGTTAATACTTTCACCGATTCTGGATCGGCTTTAAAATTTAATTGTTTTTTGCTGGGGTTTAAGGTAGAGCTAGTCAAGGGGTTTTCTAAGTTAACCATCGCCACATCTGCTTGCCGATACTCGTCCATATTGGCAAAAGCCCAATGGTAATCATTGCCGACCGATGCTCTGAGCGCATCCGATAGATTCACATTTCCTCCGAACATCAGCGTTACGGTTGGGTCGTACGGATTAGCAACTTGCTTTTGCTGCACTACAGGTACTACTTCTAAGGCCGCTTGCACCGCATCTGGACGTTTTGGAGGCGGCCCCGACATTGCCTGCGCTTGCTGGTACGGGGATGAGGATACTGACTGCAGGGCACTAGCCTCGTGGTAGCTGACCCAACACCCTAAAATAAATGAGGCTAGTGCCGAGCCTACTAGGAACAGAGAACGATATGTTTTAAATTTAACCCAATCGACGACCGGTAGGGAACGGTAACGCCGCTGCCGCCGGTTGGCTGGAGTGACAATTCGCACTGACTGTTTCCAGAGAATCTCTGGTTCCCCAGCCAAGCGCGCATGAATTCTCACTCCTTCGACTGTTGGGGAGTTGAGTCTCCAGAGTTGGTGACATATAAATTTGACTAAGCCTTCCCGGAGAGTGCTCCCCAAGAACGTATTGTCTGGCGCAAATTCGCGCTGGAATTCTACTAGGATTTGGACGCAGCCAGCGCTTGCCTGTTCGACGCGGGCATAAATCCCTTCGGGTCTGAGCAAGCTGTCAATCCAGTAATTTAGGGCTTGAAAGTTGCCCGATCGCGCTAGCTCCAAGATAGAAGGCTGCGACCAATTTTCTGCGTACACCATCAATTAGCCTCCTTAACACGCACGAGCGCTGACTCCAATTTGTTTTGAACGGAACGATAATTCTTTTAGCTTAACCGCCACTTCGCTGCCCGTTTTGAAGCTAGTTGTTGGTCGCCACCATTTTCTACATTTAGAGGCAGCCTGCTGTCAGTGATTTTTATCACATTTTGGTCGGTTTATTTGAAATTTCAGATTTTAGATTGAGCAGAACGGTGGGTAGGGGGCGATCGGACTCGCCGTCCAAACAAGAGGGCTCAGGGCGACTTCAGGCAGAAGACAGCGAGATTTTCAAAGCAGAGTTTGTTTTTTATTATCGCTGCTTGAGTGTCAGTGTTTGAGCTTTGGTTGGGTGAATCGATTGGAGATTTGAGATTAAAGAATTGGAGGATTGAAAACAAGCTACCTCACGGATGAATCTGGGGACTGGCGATCGGATA
>JANNOR010000088.1:0-8744 GCA_031399265.1 Cyanobacteria bacterium SOY_34_metabat_3
TTAGCGTCGGTTATGGGAAAGAAGGTGAATTCAATCCTCAAGCTTTGGAGCAAATAGCTAAGTTAAATGGAGGTTATTACAAAAAAGGAGACCCCGAAACAATTTCTAAGTTGATGGGTGATTTGCAAGTGGAATTTTAAGGGGAAGAAGGAAGAAGCACAACTCAATAAAATTAATTGTTTCAGCAATTTAAAATGTTCAAATTACCCAGAAGGTTGCTATTTTATGAAACTAGCCAATCCATTGTATTATCCTTTGGCTGTATTGTCTGGCGGAATTGTTTTATTCGCTGGTATTCGTTTTTTAAACTTGCCTAGTGCATTAATGTTGCCAGTTTCGGCGGCTGTTGCAGTGGCTGGTGCGGCTACTTTGAAGTCTCGCAAACCTGAAGTTTTGAATTTGAATAATCCAGGGTTGGAGAGGGAATTGCAGTCTGTGCGGCAGCAGGCTAGAGTGTTAGCAGATAAGGCTATTTCTTTGCAGGTGGAAGCTGGAAAGCTTTTGATTGATAGTTTGGATATGGAATTGTTGGTGGCGGTTCAATATAGTTGCGATCGCGCGGCGGAACTTCCTGTTAAGATCGATCGCATGGTGCGGCGTTTGCAGGGAGATGACTCTTTGCTTTCTCCTCAAGAATTGCAACGACAATTAGATGAAGTTAAAGTGAAAATTGACCGCAGCAGGGGTGTCGCTAAGGAACAGTTAATGGAATTGTCTAAAAGTCTGTCCCGCAATATTCAACTGGCGCGTCAAGGAGAAGATGCTAGACAGGCGCAAACAATTAGTCTTTCGACTGTGATTCAAGATTCAGCCGGGGTATTGCAGCAGTTGCAGAATAAGTTAAGAAGTGCAGATTTAACTAATTATGAACAAACTACAGAATTGCGAGAGTTGAGTGATAGTCTCCGCATATTTCAAGAAAGTGCCGATTTACTGGTTTCTTAAGTCATTAGTTATTAGTTATTAGTCATTAGTCATTAGTCATTAGTCATTAGTTATTTACCACCAATTAGCAATGCCCGATGCCCGATGCCCGATGCCCAATGCCCAATGCCCCATGCCCAATGCCCCATGCCCGATGCCCAATTACCAATAATCAATTACCATGAACACAACAAAAAAACGTAACTCTTTGTTAACTTCTTTGGGTATAATCTTAGCCTCTCTCGGTTTTACTTACGCGCCCATACCAGGTTTCAAACAGACAATTGTGATTGTCAGCGGGACGGAATTGCAAGAAATAATGCCTGAACTTGCAGCTAAGTTTCAACGGCAAAATTCAAACATTGATTTAGAACTGAAATTTCGAGGTTCTCAAGAAATGGCTGACAATTTTCTTGATAATAAGAATGATTTTAAACCAACTGTGCTGATTCCTGCTAATGGTGCGATTATTAAGGAATTGAGCAGTCGCTGGCGGACACAAAATAATAATAGCGAACCTTTTTACGATTTGCCAAAACCTGTAGCTAAAACTATTTTAGTGGGTATTGCTTGGCCGGAACGTGGCAAAGTTCTTTTCCCTAATGGTCGTTTTGAGTGGTCGAGGGTAGAGCAAGCTATGTTAGCAGGAAGTTGGGAGAAGATTGGAGGACAAAAAAATTGGGGTAGCTTTGATTTTGTGATGACTGACCCGAATCGTTCTAATAGCGGTCAATTAACATTGAGTTTGTGGGCTGAGTCGAAACAAGGTGGCAATCTTAATTCGACAAATTTAAATGGTCAAGCTGTGCTATCTTTGTTTAGTCTAGTCAAGCGTTCTGTTAATATCCCGCCGCGTTCTACGGATATTTTGCTGCAAGAATTCATTGCTAGGGGGGCTAATGATGCTGATGTGGCTACAGCTTATGAAAGTATTGCGCTGCATCGTTGGAAACAGTCAAATACTTCTCAAGGAAAACCCTATCAAATTTATTACTTAAGTCCGACGATCGAAACTGTTTCAACTGCTGCTATTGTCCGCCGCGATGTTGATGGGCAGAAGGCAGAAGCCGCGCGCAAATTTGTGGATTTTATGACGGAAAAACCGCAGCAAGAAGTATTTGTCAAGTATGGATTTAGGCCAATTATTAATAGCCTTGATTTGAAATCTGTCCCCGAAAGTCCTTGGAGTGAAAATATCCCTGGGGCAGAGGTAAATCCGGCAGGAGGGCTGGAAGTAACTCCTGATTCAAAAATACTTGAAGAAGTCAAGCGCTTGTGGGAGAGGGCCAATTAGTGTTCGATCGCGAAAAGTCTACGGGGCGGGGCGATTGCGATCCGTTGGTTTTCCCTGATGCTGGATCGGGTTGGTAAACTTGGATGCGATCGCGCCCGAGTCGTTTAGCTTGATAGAGTGCTTGGTCTGATGCGGCAATCAAAATGGAGGCGACCAATTCAGATGTAGGAACCATGCTGGCTACGCCTAAACTGACAGTGACGTACTGGCTCACCTGAGAACCAGCGTGAGGAAGCTGCAAAGCTGCGATTTTGAGCTGTACGTGTTCGGCTACCATTACGGCTCCTTGGATCGCGGTATTTGGCAAAATCAGGGCAAATTCTTCGCCTCCGTAGCGAGCTACTAAATCGGCGGGGCGATTGATGGCATCGCCGATCGCCCCGGCGACTTGCCGCAAACATTCGTCTCCACCTGGATGGCCGTAGGTATCGTTATAACTTTTAAAAGAATCAATATCGCACAGAATCAGGGACAGAGGTGTTTGTTCCCGGGCTTGTCTGCGCCACTCCATTTCTAAATACTGATCGAAGCGGCGGCGGTTTGCTAGCTGCGTGAGTTCGTCTAAAGTGGCTAAGCGTTCTAATTTGAGGTTGGCTGCTTGCAACTGCTGGTAGAGTTCTGCTTGCTTGATGGCGATCGCCAACTGGGCGGCGAGAGAGGACAGCAACTCGACTTCTAACTGCATCCACTGTCGGGGAGTACACTGGTGGGCCATCAGCAGCCCCCACAAGTCCTCCCCTTGCACTAGCGGTACTACCAAATAAGCTTTTACCTCAAATTGTGCGAGCAAGTCAATTTGATATTGCGGTAAATCGGCGGCCGAGACATCGGCGATCGGCCGGATCGCCCGATGTTGGTAAGCTTCGAGATAGAACTCGTCAAAACAGAAATTTTCCAGAGTTTCTCCCAGCATCGGCCGGCAGTTGGGTGCTACAGATTCCACCGTCACCGCCCCCGTTGCGGGTGCAGCGCAGAGACAGCCCGTACAGGGGTTGAAGCGGACGATCATCACTCGATCGGCTTGCAGAAACTGGCGTACTTCGTTGACTGTTGTACTGAGCACTTCGCCCAAATCGAGAGACTGGCGGATGTGTTGGGTAATTGTCGCCATCAACAGTTCGCGTTCGTTTTGCTGCCGCAGCGCCTCTTCGGCCCGCTTGTACTCGGTAATATCTTGAGCAGTGCCGAAAATTTGTTTGGGCGAACCCTCGGCGGTGCGGGCGAACACTTGATCGCGGCAGCGGAAGTGGCGCCATTCGCCCGATCGATGTTTGAGCCGATAGTCCAACTCCAAAATATCCCCGTCTCGAGCGGAGGGAAATTTTAGCAGGTGTACTCGCACCCTGTGCAAATCTTGCGGGTAAACTAAGCTGGAAAACAAAGCTGTTTCCATCTGTAAAATTTCTTGGGGAGTGTAGCCCAGCAGCTTAGAAGCTTGACCGTTGACGTAGACGTTGCGCTGTTCGGTCAAATCGTAGATGTAGAGCAAATAAGGCGCCGCGTCAGCAATCTGCTGGATGAAATGCTGGCTCGATCGCAATTCTTCCTCCACCCGCTGGCGCACTTGCACTTCTTCCAAAGCTTGATCGCGCATTGTGCGGTAAGCTTGGATGCGATGGGTGAGGTCGGTTACGTCTTGAATTACCAACAGGGCGTAAAACGATTGGCAGTTTGATCCCACAAACCCGTAAGGCGAAACTGAAGTCCGAAAGTTTTCGGGCGATGCAGCATCAACGGCTTCTGCACCTTCTGGTTCCAACTCAAGAGTCGATCGAACCAATTCGCCAATATCCTGTTCTGCAACGCCCGGTGAGAGTGCAGGGACAGCAGTCACAGTAGTTTGCTGGATCCGCTGCTGGCCGTCTTGCCAAGTTGCCGGAATCAGGTATTTGTGAATTTGAGAAGAAAAAATTGTGGGCGGGCCTCCTGCAAAGATTTGCTGAAAGCGATTGGCGTACTTTAGTTGGTTCAGATGAGGAAAATGAGTTGTGATTTTAGTTCCCAACATTTGCTCGCGGGGAATTTTCGTCCAATCTTCCAGACAGGTATTCCAAAACAGAACTACAAAATCGTCTCGCAGCAGGCAGGCGCCGACTGGTACGCTGTCGAGAACTCCAAACTTTTCGTCAATAGTTTTGCTCTCCTGGATCATAGACCCCCGGCAAGTTGATTGATCGCAGCTAACAATGTGTCAAAGGAACTGACATTGAAAATGAGGATGATATCTCCTTCAATGTGCAGCCTTTCAATAATGAAACGGGTCTGGGCTAATAACACAACTGTATCAGCAGATAAACCGCCAGATGTCAGCAAAGTGGCGATCGTCCCTTCCGTGTAATTGGGAATTGAGTAGTTCAGGCGCTGCTGAAGTACGTTGCTGATTGCACCCATGACCCCATTGATCACAATATTTCCGACTTCACTCAGGGTACCAATTTTGACTGAATCGAGGTCGTGGGTTCCAACTTCTTCCCCTGTCAGCATCGTCACGAGCATCGCCGCGCTGTTGGTGGGAAAGACTAGCTGAGCAATACCTCCAAATGAACCTGTGAACTTGAGCTGGACGGCAGCGATTTGTTCGCCGTTGAGGTGCTGCTCTAATTCTGCTTGCACGTCGGCCGGAGACAGGATTTGGAGGTAGGGGATTTGCAAGCGAATGGGAGACTCGATCATATCGTTCAAAATCCCAGCTGCTTGACCGATCCCGATGTTGACGAGTTCCTGCAAAGCATCGAGCTGTCGAGCGCTTAATTTCATGGGGTGCTCTCCTCGCTTGCACCCAGAGCTTTTTTGATCCACCCGGTAAGTTCGTCTGAGTTAGGCATTTTGTGAATGACTGCCAGCGCTCCGAGTTCCATACATTCGGATTTGGTGGTAGCTTGAATGTCTGCGGTAATTACGATGACTGGAATTTTATATCCTCGATCGCGCATGGCTTGCAGGACTTCCCGACCTTCCATTTCCGGCATCAGCAGATCTAAGAGCATACAGTTTGGGGTTTTAGTCCCGAGCAGTTCTAGAGCTTCTGGGCCGCTCGATGCTTCCCAAGTCTCGTATCCTTCTGCTCGCAGGATTTTGCAGATCACCCTGCGAGTCAACCACGAATCTTCCACAACGAGAATTGATGTCACTACGTTCTCCTCCTTCAATTGTTTAGGACTGACCGCTGTTGCAGGTACTGCTGTTGTCTTGACAGTAGTTTAAACTGCTGGCATGGTGTGCGATGCGATCGAGCGATCGAACCCGAATTCCGGTTCTTAAAAACTAACTCATTAAGGTGTTCAATAGTTGACTCTCTTTGGCTGTGGGAAGAAAAAACCTGGTTTCTCAATGAAACCAGGTTTGCGGGATCTGTATTGCTTGCAGAGCGGGCGCTCAGTTATAGATTACCAAACGCTTCCGAAGGGACTCTATTCGCTGTTTGGCTGTGGCATTGTCTGGCTCGCAGGCGATCGCTTGTTCGTAGATTTCCAAGGCTTGAGCTGTTAATTTCTTGCGCTCGTAGGCGTGACCGAGGTTGTTGAGAGATGTAACATATTCTGGCTGCAACTTCAGGGCTTCTTTGTACTGGCGGATCGCGATGTCGTACTGTTCTTGGCCGAAGTGTGCAAAACCGAGGGCGTTGTAAATAACGGCTAGATTTTCTTCGCCTTCTAAGTCTTTGCCTTTCAGGGCTTTTTGAAACAGTACGATCGCCTGGGAGTACAGCTTTTTATCTACATAAATACTCCCTAATTCGTAGTATTCCTGTGCTGTTCCTTTTTCTATTGTCAGCTTATTTTCTAAGCGTTCGAGAGACATTTCCAGCTTCCGGGTTTTGAAAATCTGGCGCACCACAAACCAAGAAGTGCTGCCCAGTATTAGGAGCAGAACTGACAAGTAAACAATCAGCAAATTACTATCCATGTTTTTTTTAATTAGGTAAGTCTGTGGAAGGTTTTATTTATTTTAATCCGCTAGGAATCTCTAATATTTCCCTGAAGCAACTGTTTAAAAAACTCTCAAATGCCGATCGACCTGTGCGATCGCACTTTCGGAAAAAGCCAGAATCCAGAAGTAAGAACAAAGAAGGAAACTCGGACTAAATCTCCTAAATTTCTCAGGAGTTTTCCTTCTCTGGCAGATAGTTAAATCTTTCTTACCTCTGCTTTTTGCCTCATGAAAGCCGATCGAGCTTTCACGCTCCGGCTCGGTTGGCCATTTCCACGACTTTACCGAATGTTGCGGGGTCAATGATCGCCATTTGTGCCAGCATTTTGCGGTTGATTTCGATGTTGGCTTTCTTCATGTTGCCGATCAGTTTGCTGTAGCTCGTCCCGTGGGTGCGAGATGCAGCATTGATCCGAGCAATCCACAGGCGGCGGAAGTCGCGTTTGCGTTTTTTGCGATCGCGATAACCGTTACGCAGGGCTTGCATCACCCGCTGGTTAGCTGTGCGGAACTGTTTGGACTGTGCGCCTCGGAAACCCTTGGCTAATTTGAGAATTTTTTTGCGGCGCGCTCTAGCGACATTACCGCGTTTTACCCGTGTCATCGTTGATTACCGTTAAACTTTACAAGTATGGAAGCATTAACCGCACGTTACTGTCGTTGGTTTCGTCAATGACGACCAATTTAGACAAGCGGCTTTTGCGGGCTGAACTTTTGTGGGAGAGCAAGTGGCTTTTGTAAGCTTTGCGGCGCACAATTTTACCGGTGCCGGTCGCTCTAAAGCGCTTTGCGGCTGCTTTGCGAGTTTTGAGTTTTGGCATGGACTGGTGTTATTTGGACACAAGCTCTAACGGTATCACGTTTGTGGTAGTTTCTGCAAGCTGGATTTGCGGGATGGATTTGCGGGATGGCGATCGGCCGGCTCTGGATCGTGTGGATGGGCGATCGGTTACGATGGGGCATAGGGAGCGTGAAGATTATGAGCAAAACGCCTTTTGAGGAGTCACACAATTCAGATGACGAACTTCTAGATGAGTACCACTTTGATTATAAAAAGGCTAAGCCGAACCGCTTTGCTCAAAGTGAAAAGCAACTGCTAAAAGTTGTGGTTTTAGATGAAGATGTAGCTCAAGTTTTTACAACACCAGAGTCTGTCAACAAGGTGCTAAGGGCACTAATTGAGTCAATGCCACAAGTTACAGACGGCGACACAGCCTAACATCGAATTAGGGCTGTCTGTGAGTAGTTTAAGAAGAAAACCGTATCGGAATAATATAGAGGAGACGGCAGTGCCGTTTCCCTACCGAAAATAATATTGTAGGGCAATGGCACGTGCAGTCTCCTGATTTCTTAAAGCCGATCGCCCTAACCATCTCGCACCATCCAAACCAACATCCCCAGCAACGGTTCCACAGGCGGCACAGGATAGTCATTGAGGTCAATTGTCAGAGTTTTTGCCTCCAACTTCAAAAATCTCCAAACAGTACCGCTGCTGACACTTCCGTAAATTGTGCCGATCGCAATATTGTTACTTTCATTAAACTTTTGAGCCGCCACCATTTCGGCCGCGCACTGTCCCAATCCTACTTTCAAATCTGCTTTCTTCGCTTCAACAATCACAATCGCAGGCGCTTCGATTAATATTTGTTCGGGAGAGCGACTGGGTGCATCTCACTTTTGCAAATAGATGAAAAAGGGCTAAAATGAAAAAGCTAGTAAAACCGTGAAAAAATCTGAGGTAAAAAAAATGACACCCGAAGACCAAAAGCTCCTAAAAGCACACTTAAAAGGGGTGGCAGAAATTCTTTACAGAAATACAGATTCAACCGAACTTTCAAATTTTGAAAGTATCGAAAAATCTCTACGTCAAAAAATGTTAAAAGAAGTTGGGCCCGAACTAGGTAGGTTTTTTTTTCAACAGTATCAGGAATTAAAACAGGAAGAGAGCGAACCGTAAAATCATTAGTCTGGTTGCTGAATATTACAGACAATCAGGCGAAATATTTCGGATTAAAACCTTATAGTCAACTTAGTCCAATGATGGAAAAATGCGCTCTGACAATCAGCGCCAACGAGTCTTATCAAAAAGCAGAAAAAGATTTAGAAACATTTACAGGAATCCATGTTGCTCATAGTACATTACATAGATTAGTAAAGCGACAAGAATTTGAATTGCCTACATCTAAACAAGGAGTCCAAGAAATTACATTAGATGGAGGCAAAGTCAGGCTACGTAACGAACAAAAAGGCAAGCCATGTCATTGGAAAGATTATAAAGCTCTCTGTCTAGATAATGTTTATTGCGGAGCATTTTTTCAAAACAATCAAGATTTAATTGATTGGAGTAATAGCCAAAAACTGCTGTATCCTATGTATTGTATAGGAGATGGTCATCCCGGAATTTGGAACCTTTTTCAAGAAATTGGAGTGACTGAACAAAGACAAGAAATTTTAGATTGGTATCATCTGAAAGAAAATCTCTATAAAGCAGGAGGTTCAATGAAACGCTCAAAACAAGCAGAAAGCTTGTTGTGGTCAGGTCAAGTTAATCAAGTTATTAATTTATTTAAACATTTGAAAAGAAAAGGCTTTAAAA
>JANNOR010000319.1:0-4666 GCA_031399265.1 Cyanobacteria bacterium SOY_34_metabat_3
GTGAAAATTTGCGGGAAATTTTGGATTTAGCTCAAGCTTCAGGAGAGCTTTATGCAATTTATTTGGTCCCCCGTTCCACTGCTTCTATTCAAATTTTATCTATTCGCTTTCGGACAGTTTCTCGCCATAATTGGCAGCCCAACTATCATGTTAAAATGAAGCATAGAAATGTAGAAATTTCTACAACTATGTTAGTAGATTCCGGCGCTGAACTGAGTTTAATTTCCTTTAAACTTGGTCAAGACTTAGGATTTGCTTTGGCTGATGCAGAATCTTCGTTATTGGCAGAAACTGTAGGCGGAAGAGTTGAGTATGTAATCCGCAATGTTGAAATGACTATTGACGGACACGGTTTTATTGCTCCCGTCGCCTGGTTGCAAACCAATACAGGTGGAGAACAATTGCTTTTAGGCCGAGAAGTCGTGTTCGATCGCTTCAACATTGAATTTAGGCAAGCTGAAGAACAAGTCTTATTTACTTGGCGGGAAGACTTCTCGTCACAAACGCCTATTCCTCAATAATCTACACCAAAAGGTCGATCGCCAAACAGCACCTACTTTTCCATGATTACCACGAAATCTTCAATCATCACATCAAAAGTACGAGCCAGCTTGTGCACTGCGGCAAAGTCAACCATTGCCATGCCCTGAGAACGGGCATAATTGCTAATGGTACTGTACCCTACGCCCGATCGCTGGGCAACTTCCTTGAGCGTCCATCCTTTTTCGGCCGCCAACTCTCGAACCCGCAACCTGACTAAGCCTTTGCTCATATTAACTATTTACAAAATTTTGGATTTAGTATACTATCAAAAAGCGATCGCCCCGGTCTGCAAACTAAAGGCTATTCACAAGTTAAAATTAGTCGCGACAGATAATTTCTGTCGATCGCACCTAGCAGATAGATTCACCTACCATCAGATGCAACTACAATGATATCAGAGAATCAGTTAAGATCGTCAGAGATCGGGACATCAAAAATTATTCATAAGTCTTCGGTTGTCAATGCGCGATCGAGATTTGTCACCGAAGAAACAGTAGCACTCCTGTTCAACATCTCACCAGAGCAGATTTATCGCATCGAATGCTGTCACAACATGGTGTACGTTCATGCAAAAGGCTTGAGTCGCTTCCTTAGCTACGCCGATTTCCCCCCAATTTTAGAAGTAAATCCCCCCGCAGCTCAAGATTTTGCCGCATGGTACAAACGCTGGAATGCGAAGCTAGCACCTCAGTTTTGGACGCAATTCTATACCTATAATTTCAAAGAAGCTGTTTCAGTTGACAGCTTGCTTGACTGGGGTCTCTTAGTCGCTACAGTTAAATCGGTAATTTCTGCCTCAGCACTGCAACTGCTACGAGATGTTTACGCTGAGGAAAAAGATTTGATGGAAACATTCTAACGTGCGATCGCATCAATTCAACAAAAAAATAGCTGGTTGTAGTCCTGCAAGGCATCGGAATTAATATTAGAAATAAGGAGACGGCAGTGCCGTCTCCCTACCGTGATTAATTGTAGGGACACGGCACTGCCGTCTCCTCTATATCATTCCGGTGCAACCGGAATTGATATTACCTCCCAATTCCCACATATTGAAAACCAGCGGTTTCTAAAACTTTCTTATCTAAGAAATTGCGGCCGTCAATCATCACCGGATGATTCATCAACTTCGCCATTTTCACATAATCTAAATTGCGAAACTGCTCCCAATCAGTCACCAACACCAAAGCATCGCAACCGTCGGCCAGCCTTTCCGGGTCAGTTTCTACCAATACTCCAGACAAACCGTGGCGCATTCCAGTTTGAGAAACAATCGGATCGTAAGCCTTAACTTTAGCTCCCAATCGGTTCAAATTTTCGATTAAATTCAGGGAAGGAGCATCGCGCAAATCATCAGTATCTGGCTTAAAAGTCAAACCCAAAAGTCCGACAGTTTTACCTTTAAGAATTTTCAAAACTTGCTGCAATTTTTCAATAGCAATCAATCGCTGACGTTCGTTAACTTCCACTGCTGCTCTCAGCAAATGTGCCTCGTAGCCGTAATCCTCAGCAGTGTGAACTAAAGCCGAGACATCTTTCGGGAAACAAGAACCGCCCCAGCCAATGCCGGCTTGCAGAAATTTGCCGCCAATTCGCGAATCCAAACCGATACCTTTAGCAACTTGGGTAACATCTGCACCGACACGATCGCAAATATTAGCCACTTCATTAATAAAGCTAATTTTTGTCGCCAAAAAAGCATTAGCAGCGTACTTGATCATTTCCGCTGAACTGATATCAGTCATCACCACGGGTACTTCCGGTAAAGACGGATTTTCTGCAAACTTGCGATCGACAATCGGCTTGTACAATTGGATCATCATGTCCATAGCCCGTTGAGAGTTGCTTCCGAGAACAATGCGATCGGGATTAAACGTATCTAAAACAGCACAGCCTTCCCGCAAAAACTCCGGGTTGCTAACCACATCAAATTGAACGCCGGTTTTTGCTGCTACCTCCTCGCCCGTAGCCACATCATTGGTTTGAGCTTTTTGACGTTCCGCCAAACCGTCGAGGACAATTCTCCGCACCCAGTCCCCGGAACCGATGGGCACCGTAGATTTGTTCACAATGACTTTGTAATCGCCGTCGAGGTGAGCGCCGATGCCGCGCGCCACAGCTTCTACGTAGCGAGTATCGCTTTCTCCTGTAGGCAAAGGAGGGGTGCCCACCGCAATAAACAAAATGTCTCCGTGACCAACTCCGGCGGCTAAATCTGAAGTAAATTCTAGATTGCCCGATGCAGATGCAGAAGACATTAAATCGGAAAGTCCGGGTTCAAAAATAGGCGATTGTCCAGACTTCATTAACTTGACTTTTTCTTCGTTGTTGTCTACACAAATCACATGATGCCCGATGTGAGCTAAACAAGTGCCGGTGACTAAGCCAACATATCCAGTACCGATGACACATACACGCATAGAAATATCCTCAAAGTTAGTAAATTCAGAAGGAAGAAGGAAGAAGGAAGAAGGAAGAAGGAAGAAGGAAGAAGGAAGAAGGAAGAAGGAAATTGGAGAATTGGGAATATTTTTTTTCATACCCCACTCTCCCACTCTCCCACTCTCCCACTCTCCTCATTTCCCACTCTTTGTTATTTATTTCCCTCGATACGATCGCGAAAATCCTTGATAGTCAACTCTAAACCTTGATCCAGCGGCACAGTCGGCTCCCATCCCAACCATTTTTTGGCAAGAGTAATATCTGGTTGTCGCTGTTTTGGGTCATCTTCTGGCAGCGGTTTAAAGATAATTTCCGCGCCTGGATTAATCATATTTTGAATTTTCTGGGCTAATTCCAAGATGGTATACTCCCCTGGATTTCCCAAATTCATCGGCCCGATTTCATCACAATTCATCAGCCGAATAAATCCTTCTACCAAATCGGAAACGTAGCAAAAACTCCGCGTTTGGGAACCGTCACCGTACACAGTCAGCGGTTGATTTCGTAAAGCTTGAGCAATAAAATTACTCACAACTCGGCCGTCATTTTCTAACATTCGCGGCCCGTAGGTATTGAAAATTCGCACGACTCGAATGTCTACCCCATTTTGGCGGTGGTAGTCAAAAGATAGGGTTTCAGCTACTCGCTTCCCTTCGTCGTAACAACTGCGAATTCCGATACAATTAACGTTGCCCCGATAATCTTCTGTTTGTGGCAAGCCCTCAATTCCGCTCGATGACTTCCGCGTGGATCGGCCGCCAAGTTCTCCAGTAGTAAGTGCATTTCGTTCGTGATTTGTACTGTAGAATGATGCAACCCTGGAGCCCATGAATGGACGACCCCGCCGATCATCGTCAACTCGTCAGCATTCTGGCAACCGATCTTGCCTGGCTGGAAGATCACTGCCGACAGCAACCCGCCCTGGCTCGGGAAGCGAGCCAGTTGCGCCTGGCCGGCGCGATGGTGCGGAACACGATCGGCCCGTTTCTGGAGAACGAAGCGAAGACGCCGCTGCACGTGGCCGTCGTCGGTGGTGCCGGTGCGGGCAAGAGCACGATCGTCAATTTTCTAGTCGGGGCCAAGGTCGCGGAGGCAAACCCGCAGGCCGGCTACACTCGACATCCCACGGCCTACATTCCAGCAAATTCATCGACGTCCTGGACCGGGCATCTCGGCTTTCTCGGGCCGCTGCGCAAGCTTGATGATCCAAGCCCCGCTAGCCTGGACGAGGATGTTTATCAGGTTCATCGGGTCGAACCGACTCCCCTCGGCGACGTAGTCGTTTGGGATTGTCCGGACATGACGACCTGGGCCGCGGGGAGCTATATCAGCCGGCTAATCGAGGTCACCGGCCTGGCAGATGTGATCGTCTATGTCGCCTCCGACGAGCGTTACAACGACGAGGTACCCACGCAATTCCTGCACATGCTGGTACGTTCCGGCAAGGCTCTCGTAGTCGTACTCACCAAGATGCAGGAGACGAACGCTCGACAAATCATCGAGCACTTCGAGCGCGAAATCCTGAGCCGCCTTCCGAAGGCCCCTTCGGGACGACCGGCCGTTCCGGTCCTGGCCGTGCCGTATCTCACGCCCGATCAGTTGGACGACCCGGCACGCAAGGCGATTGCACACCGGATTCCACTGATCAATCAGGTGATGGTGCTGACCGACGCGGCCACCGCTC
>JANNOR010000026.1:0-61292 GCA_031399265.1 Cyanobacteria bacterium SOY_34_metabat_3
AAACCAAAGTCAGAAAATGTCAGGAAAAACCCCCTTGGGTTCTAGTTACTACGCCTTGTTAGGGCTGCATCCTTCCGCATCGCCGATCGATATTAGGCGATCGTACCGAGAACTGAGCAAACTCTACCATCCCGATACCACCGACTTGCCACCCGCAGTCGCTACCGCCAAATTTCAGCAGCTTAACAACGCCTACGCCACCCTCAGCAACCCAGAACGCCGCCTCGCCTACGACCTCAAAATCGGCTATTCTCGGATGAACGTCATTCAGCAGCCACCGGGTTTCAACACTCCGGTTTCCCAATCCCGGGCAAAAAATTTCAACTCCGCTTACCTCGATCCTGCGGATCGACCCCTTTCCCCCGGAGAAATATTCGCGCTGTTTATGATGGGATCTACCTTAGTCGGATGTTTGATGCTGGCGATCGCGATCGGTCTAATTCGTGGCAATTAAAATTAAAGATGCCAGCATTTTTAACTTTCCCGCAAAAAATGCGTCCAATACAACTCAATCTAAAATCTAAAATCCAAAATCTAAAATCCTATGACTCTTCCCTCCTCTGACACCCCTTTGTACAACCATCCCCTCCCAGAAATCGAGCAGTGGCTCAAAAGCCGCGGCTGCGAGCAAAACCTGCGGGAACTCCACTGCTGGAACATCGATCGACCTGCATGGAAAGCAGAACTCGCTCTCGAAATTGACCAACTCACCATCCGCTACATCAATGCTGGAAACGACGGCCAAGATATTCAGCGCTTTTTCAAATACTCCCTCTCGCGTCAGGATATCGAAGCAGCAGTTTTTGCCGGGCCATGATTTGATTTTAGATTTTGGATTTTGGATTTTAGATTGATGGATTGTCGGTGAATGTACAAAAAAGTGGGCGTTTTTGTCTGCATTCCCGAATCTAAAATCGCAAATCGAGAATCTAAAATCGTTACACTTTACCAAAACGGCGACTGCGTTTCTGGTAAGTAGATAAAGCGCGGTGAAACTCCGATCGGTCAAAATCCGGCCACAGCGTCTCAGTAATGTAAATTTCCGAATAAGCCATTTGCCAAAGCAGAAAATTGCTCAACCGCATTTCCCCGCTTGTCCGAATCAATAAATCCGGGTCACAAACATCAGCAGTATACAGATAGCGTTTAAATAAAACTTCATCAATCTCCTCCGGCTGCAACTTGCCTTCCTGCACCTGAGTGGCGATCGCCCGACAAGCCTGTACAATCTCCTGACGCCCCCCGTAATTCGTCGCCACCCGAAACAAAATCCCCTGATTGTGCTGAGTTGCCGTAACAGAACGCTCGATTTGGGCCTGCAAAGACTTCGGCAAAGCCAGCAAATCCCCCATAAATTGAATTTGCACGTCCTCGTCCACCATCTCCCGCAATTCTTGCCGCAGCTTGCCCTCAAACAAACTCATCAAAAAGTCCACCTCCCCGGCCGGCCGTCCCCAATTCTCCGTCGAAAAAGCATAGGCCGTTAAAGCTGGAATCCCCCAATCTTTACAACAGCGCAGCAGTTCTTTGAGAGCGCTAGCTCCCCGGCGGTGCCCTGCAATCCGCGGCAACCCCTTATTCTTAGCCCAGCGCCCATTCCCGTCCATAATCACTGCTATGTGCTTAGGCAGTAGTTCTTGTTGCAGATCCTCCGGCAACTTTTCCAAGCAAATTCCTTGACTCATGGTTTCTCCCGATTACCCGACCGGCGCATTATCCGCTTTAATAGTGTCACTCCCTTCAATCCTATCTGCCGTCCGAGATTGCCGATCGGAATTGGAGCCACAGCTCTTTCTCCCTCCGACGGAAACAGCTTTGCTTCCAGCAATTCCTTCAGTTTGCTGCTAGTCAAAGGTCGATTTAAAGTTCCCATCTGCGCCAAAGAAATAGAACCCGTTTCCTCGGACACCACCACGCACACGCAAGCTTGCACCCGTTCCGTAATTCCCATCGCCGCCCGGTGGCGGGTTCCCAACTGCCGAGACGCGCTGCGATCGGACAAAGGCAAAATTACCCCCGCCGACACGATCCGCGAAGCTCGAATCAAAACAGCCCCGTCGTGGAGCAAAGTTTGAGGTTGAAAAATAGTCTGCAACAATTCCTTAGAGACTTCAGCATTTAGCTTCACTCCCGGCACTGAAAAATCCCGATCGTCGATCGGAGAATCTGTTTCTACAATTAGTAAAGCGCCCGTGCGGTTTTGCGAAAGTTCTTTTACTGCGTCCACAATTTCATCTATTACGCTGTCCGGTTCGGGAGTTGGTCGCCGATCGCGTCCAAACAACTGTATAATTTCCCCCCGACCTAATTGTTCCAGAAATCGGCGAAACTCCGACTGCAATATTACCGCCATTGCCACAGCCGAACCAGTCACCAAGCTGTTGAGGGCAACGTGCAACAGTCTCAATCCAGCCCAGTTGCTCACCGCCGCAGCCAGCATTAAAATAATAAATCCCCGTACCATCCACAGCGTTCTGCGCTCCCCGACAATGACGAGCACCAAATACGCCAGCGCAAAGACAAGTGCAATATCGATCCCTTGAATCAATAAAGACTGAACGAGGCCAAAGTCATAGCCAGATTGTTGATTGTTCATGGTTCATCGAACGCTACCGCCTGTGAACCGCGAACCGTGATGCACTCGAACCCGTGAACCATGAACAGTTGTGATAAGGAATATGCAGAAAGTCCCCGCGTTCTTAGACCGGGGATTGTCAATCAAATCGCGTGACTGAACAAGGCAAAAGTTAAAAGTCAAAAAGCAATCATCAGTAACTAAACATGGATTGTCTTTCTTTTAACTTTTAACTTTTAATTTTTTACTTTTGACCTGCGAGTCTTTCGGGAAGACGATCGAACTTCAGCAAATCTTCGACAGTTTCCCGCTGTACGATCGTGTCAACTTCCCCATTTCTCACCAAAACCGCCGCCGGTCTGGGGACTCGGTTGTAGTTAGAAGCCATGCTGCAATTATATGCCCCTGTAGCCGTAACCACGAGGACATCTCCAGCTTCACACTTTGGCAACTTAGCATCTTTAATCAGAATATCGCCTGATTCGCAGTGTTTGCCAGCAACTGTCACTGTTTCCGTTAAGTCAGCAGACATTTGGTTGGCTGCGAGAACTCGATAAACTGATTGATAAGTAATTGGACGCGGATTGTCCGACATACCGCCATCGACTGATAAATAAGTCCGCATTCCGGGAATGACTTTTTTAGAGCCAACAGTATAAGCGGTGACGCAGGCTGTACCCACGAGCGATCGACCCGGTTCGCAAAGCAATTTAGGTAAAGGCAATTCGCGTCGATCGCAAGCTGCTACCACTGCGGTGCAAATTGTTTGGGCCCAAGCTTGAATGCTTGGAGGATCGTCCGTTTCAGTATAGCGAATGCCTAACCCGCCGCCAATATTAATTTCATTCGCTGGCAAATCATAACTCTGTGCTTTTGTCAAGGCTTGAATTATGACTTCGGCTAAATCGTCGTGGGGTTGCAGTTCAAAAATCTGAGAGCCGATGTGAGCGTGTACTCCCACGCAAGATAGCGACGGCTGCTGGCTGATGAATTTAAAAACGTCATCCAGGGAATTGGGATCGAAGCCAAATTTACTGTCGATTTGGCCAGTTTTAATGTAGTCGTGAGTGTGACACTCAATTCCAGGCGTAAACCTCACCATAACCCGTGTCGGCTCACCTGCTTGGTGGCTGACACCCAATTTTCCCAACTCTGATAGAATCTCTAAATCCCACCAATTGTCTGCGACGATCGTACAACCACTTTCAACAGCTAGCTGGATTTCCTCGCGGGATTTGTTATTCCCGTGAAAATAGATTTTGTCGGGATTTACGCCGGCTTGCAGTGCTGTGTGGATTTCTCCGGCTGATACCACATCTATGCCTAAACCTTCCGAAGCGGCGATCGCGCAAACCGCCAAACAGCTCCAAGCTTTAGAAGCATAGAGCACTTGTGATTCCCCCGGATAGTACCGTTCAAAAGCCTTTCGGTACTGGCTGCTGGTCGCCCGCAGCGTTTCTTCATCTAAAATGTACAGCGGCGAGCCAAATTGCTCCACCAAAGCTGTCACCTCGCAGCCTCCTATTTCCAAACGATCGCGACTGTTAACGCTAGCTGTCAGCGGTAAAAGCTCTTGATTGGGCGATCGACTTTGCATGGCTTCTTGAGACTCAGACAGATACTGAAGTCCAGATTCGACCCCGATAGATTGAGTTAATACCATCGCGAAATAACTATCCTTACTGTGTTCTCCAGTGTACAATTGACCGCAAGCAATTGGGTCATCAGGCCCCAGATTGATGCTTTTGAGTAATTTTAAAATCTAAAATCGGCCGTGCGTTTTATAGAAATTAAACATCTCGCCCCAGAACACCTGCCTGACGCCGTAGAACTCGATCGACTTTGTTTTGGGGGACTTTGGGCGATCGAAGGCTACAGGCGCGAGTTAGACAGTCCTAACAGCGATTTATTAGGTTTGTGGATGTGGGAAACTGACGACTGCGAATCAGTTCGGGCGGGCACGGGGGCACCGCCCCTACAGATTCGATCGGGCACGCACCATCCACCGCCCCTACTCATTGGTGTTGGTTGTTTGTGGGCGATTTTAGAGGAAGCTCACATTATAATGCTGGCAATTCATCCTCAGTTTCAACGTCAGGGTTTGGGACAAGCTCTGCTTTGGGCTTTGCTAAAATCGGCTTGTGACAGACAATTAGAGCGATCGACGTTGGAAGTGCGGGACTCGAATTTAGTGGCAGTTTCCCTGTACAAAAAGTTTGGTTTTAAAGAGGCTGGACGGCGCAAGCGATACTACGAAGACACCGGAGAAGATGCTCTGGTGATGTGGCGCAGCGGCCTGGAAAAACCGGAATTTCAGCGATATTTGGCGGTTGAAAAAGTGCAGATGTGCGATCGGCTGCATCAGAAAAAGTGGCATTGGGCGATATCAATTACATTTGCATAATTACTTTGGATAATTTCATTAACTATCGACCCAGAAATAACTCTAAAATAAGGAATGATTAAAAACTATGCTCGCATCTGACTCACAAAAAATTAAGTTATTACGTTATAAGGGACTTATTATGGTGCTGGTGGGAGCCACCTTGTGGGGACTTTCCGGTACGGTGGCACAAAGGCTTTTTCAAGATGAGGGATTTACGGCTGGTTGGCTTGTAACAATGCGCTTGCTAGTTTCAGGAATATTGTTATTAATAACTGGATGTTTACGAAAAAGTTTCCATCAAGTTTTTGCTGTGTGGAATGATCCCAAAGATCGGATTCGATTAGTAATTTTTGGAATTATTGGTATGTTGGGAGTACAGTATACCTATTTCGTGGCAATTCAAACTGGTAATGCTGCTACGGCAACCTTGTTGCAATATCAGGCTCCGTTATTTATTATGGGTTACTCGGCAATAAAATACAATCGAATTCCGAATTTTCAAGAGTTTATAGCCTTGGGATTTGCCCTGTTAGGTACATTCCTTCTCGTAACAAATGGATCTGTTCAACAGTTGTCTGTCTCCAGCGCATCAATAGCATGGGGATTAAGTTCTGCAATTGCACTTGCATTTTATACATTATATCCATCAGGTTTGCTACAACGTTGGGGTTCGGAAGTAATCATTGGGTGGGGCATGATTATAGGAGGGCTTGTATTATGCCCGATCGCTTCTCCTTGGCAAATTCAAGGTCAACATTGGTCTGTCATTACTGGTTTGTTAGTAAGTTTTGTGATTGTATTTGGCACAGCAATCGCTTTTTATCTCTACATAGACAGTCTTCGATACATTACACCTACAGAAGCCAGTTTATTAGCAAGTGCAGAGCCTTTGTCTGCTGTTGCTGCATCAGTTATTTGGCTTCGCTTACCACTGAGTCTTTTTGAAGGTATCGGTGGACTATGTATTGTTAGTACAGTGTTGATGTTGTCGCTACGTCCCAAAATCCAAGCAAAACATTAAAATCTGTTGTTAGGTAAAAATATAAATAGTAAAAAAGTGAAGGGTGGCTGCATATGCAGAAGCTTTGCGTAAGTCCTGCAAAACCTAGGAATACAGAAGCTTAGGAGCAGATTTAGGGGCTCGATCGCCCATCGAACCAATAAGTTTTATTAAAAAACAGCCCTACACTTCGATAAATATCAATTTTGCAGCTACACGGGAGCCGAAAAGATTATGCTAGAATCCTCAATACATAGTCGTAGGTTGAGCACAGGCCGAGAAGACGGATTAATTTATCGCGTTTGGATAAAGCGTGAAAGCTTGCCGAGGGATAACCGCTCCCATGCTCCCGATGAAGCAAGAAGCAAATATATAGACAAGTCTAGTATTTGTATAGCAGGTTGTAGGTCAGCCACCATTTGGGTCTTCTCAGTTGAAAGCTACACTGCAACAGCAGCCTAGAATCTACCACTGCAGCCGAAAGCGGCCTGGCAGTTGGGAAGTGTCGCGCTAGAATAAGCAGTACGAGTAGGGAAACGGCAATGCCGTGTCCAATGTACAGCAATGCCGTCTCCCTACGAAAACAAAAACGCTCGCACGACGAGCGTGACCTCAAAACGGGCACATAGCAGGTGATGGGAATAAATCATGTTTGAACGCTTCACAGAAAAAGCAATAAAAGTAATCATGCTGGCCCAGGAAGAAGCTCGTCGCCTGGGTCACAACTTCGTAGGGACAGAACAGATCCTCCTTGGTCTGATCGGAGAAGGAACCGGAGTTGCAGCCAAAGTCCTCAAATCAATGGGGGTTAACCTCAAAGATGCTCGGATTGAGGTCGAAAAAATCATCGGGCGCGGTTCGGGCTTCGTAGCAGTCGAAATTCCGTTCACTCCCCGCGCCAAGCGAGTTCTAGAACTGTCCCTCGAAGAAGCTCGCCAACTCGGACACAATTATATCGGTACTGAGCACCTACTGCTGGGTTTGATCCGCGAAGGTGAAGGAGTCGCCGCCAGAGTCTTGGAAAATCTGGGAGTAGACTTGTCGAAAGTCCGCACCCAAGTGATTCGGATGCTGGGAGAAACCGCAGAAGTCGCAGCCACTGGCGGCGGTGCTCGCACCAAAACCCCAACCCTCGATGAGTTCGGATCTAACCTGACTCAAATGGCGGTGGATGGCAAGCTTGACCCAGTAGTCGGACGCCAAAAAGAAATCGAACGGGTAATCCAAATCCTCGGTCGCCGTACCAAAAATAACCCGGTGCTCATCGGTGAACCGGGTGTAGGCAAAACCGCGATCGCCGAAGGACTAGCCCAACGCATCGCTAACAACGATATCCCAGATATCCTCGAAGACAAGCGCGTCGTCACCCTCGACATCGGCTTGCTCGTCGCCGGTACGAAATACCGGGGGGAATTTGAAGAACGCCTCAAAAAAATCATGGACGAAATCCGCACGGCGGGTAACGTGATTTTAGTCATTGACGAAGTGCACACTTTGATCGGTGCTGGTGCTGCTGAAGGGGCGATCGACGCTGCGAACATTCTCAAGCCGGCTTTGGCTAGAGGCGAACTCCAGTGTATCGGCGCTACAACTTTAGACGAGTACCGCAAGCACATCGAACGCGATGCAGCCCTAGAACGGCGCTTCCAGCCCGTGATGGTCGGCGAACCGACTGTTGACGAGACGATCGAGATTCTGTTCGGTCTGCGGGAACGCTACGAACAGCACCACAAGCTGAAAATCTTGGATACGGCCCTGGAAGCCGCAGCCAAACTGTCTCATCGTTATATCTCCGATCGCTTTTTACCAGACAAAGCAATTGACTTGGTAGATGAAGCCGGTTCGAGAGTCCGCCTGATTAACTCCCAACTTCCGCCCGCAGCCAAAGAACTTGACAAAGAACTCCGCCAAGTCCTGAAGGATAAAGACGAAGCGGTGCGTTCTCAAGACTTTGACAAAGCTGGTGAATTGCGCGATCGAGAAATGACGATCAAAGCCGAAATCCGCGCTATTTCCCAAGCCAAAAAAACCGAGTCGGCGACCCGCGGCGACACCGATCCATCGCCAGTAGTCACCGAAGAAGACATCGCTCAAATCGTGGCAAGCTGGACGGGAGTTCCGGTCAACAAATTGACAGAATCGGAATCCGAAAAGCTGCTGCACATGGAAGATACCCTGCACCAGCGCTTGATCGGCCAGGAAGAAGCTGTCAAAGCCGTTTCCCGCGCTATCCGCCGCGCCCGCGTCGGGTTGAAAAACCCCAATCGCCCGATCGCCAGTTTCATCTTCTCCGGGCCCACAGGCGTCGGCAAAACCGAACTCACCAAAGCCCTAGCCGGCTACTTCTTCGGTTCCGAAGATGCGATGATTCGACTGGATATGTCCGAGTACATGGAACGTCACACCGTCTCCAAACTCATCGGTTCTCCTCCCGGCTACGTCGGCTACAACGAAGGCGGACAACTCACAGAAGCAGTCCGCCGCCGTCCTTACACTGTCGTGCTGTTTGATGAAATCGAAAAAGCCCACCCCGATGTCTTCAATATGCTTTTGCAAATATTGGAAGACGGCCGCTTGACTGATGCCAAAGGTCGCACCGTAGACTTCAAAAATACGCTGCTGATCATGACCTCTAACATCGGTTCTAAGGTAATTGAAAAAGGCGGCGGCGGCCTCGGTTTCGAGTTCAGCGACAACCAAGCCGATGCTAATTACAACCGCATTCGTTCTTTGGTTAACGAAGAACTCAAAAACTACTTCCGCCCAGAATTCCTCAACCGACTTGACGAAATTATCGTCTTCCGTCAGTTGAACCGAGAGGAAGTCAAGGAAATCGCCGTCATCATGCTCAAAGAAGTGTTCGGCCGCTTGACAGAACAGGGAATCACGATGGAAGTAACCGAAAAATTCAAAGAACGGTTGGTAGAAGAAGGATACAACCCCAGTTACGGAGCCAGACCCCTGCGCCGCGCCATCATGCGGTTGTTGGAAGACAGCTTGGCTGAGGAAATCCTTTCTGGCCGCATCAAAGACGGCGACACCGCTGTTGTGGATGTGGACGAAGCCGGAGTTGTGAAGGTGCTGCAAGGTCAAAAGCGGGAATTGCTCCCTCAAGGCGCTGAGTAAGTGCGATCGCGAGTAAATTTTTGAGATTGCAAATTGCGCCATCGCAAACAACTCAAAATCCTCACATAAAAAAGGTAGAGAATCTTAATTCTCTGCCTTTTTTATGAGTTAATATTAATAAATTTTGGGGAGTATCTTAGTCTCCAAAAACATCAGACCGATTGACTCGGTTTCTGTAGAAGCGGCATCAAGAGCGATCGGGTTTATGAATACCCAAAGAAAGTTTTATCTCAATTCCGGCTGCACCGGAATGATAAGCGAGGACACGGCACTGCCGTGTCCCTACAATCAATCGTCGTAGGGAAACGGCACTGCCGTGTCCTCCGTTTATATCATTCCGATGCTAACGGACATGATATTAGGTTTAATTAGAGCGACCTACTTCAATGGCAATTAGATTATTACCAGCAACTACACAGCGAGGATTTTCATGACATCTGAAAAAAAGAATTTGGGCACAGAAGTAGCAGAAAACATACCTGAAAATTGGTGGAAAAAAGCGTGGAAATCTAGCTTTGAAAATCTTCAGATTGTGATTATTGCTTTGGCTTTAGCAATCGTGATTCGAGCGTTGGTCGCTGAACCGCGCTTCATACCCTCGGATTCTATGTTGCCAACTTTGCACATAGGCGATCGCGTCGTAGTCGAAAAAATATCCTACTACCTCGAACCGCCAAAAACTGGCGACATCGTAGTATTTTCCCCGCCTGAAAAGTTGCAAGAACAAGGCTTTACCGAAGACCAAGCATTCATCAAGCGGGTAATTGGTTTACCAGGTCAAACCGTTGCTGTTAAAAAAGGTCTAGTCTACCTCAATGACAAGCCTATCGTGGAAAAATATATTGCCGAACCTCCTAAATACCAGTGGGGGCCTTATCGCGTCCCGGAAAATCAATACTTTGTGATGGGAGACAACCGCAACAACAGCAACGACTCCAGCAGGTGGGGATTTTTACCGCAGCAGAATATCATCGGCCGCGCTGTAGTGCGGTTTTGGCCTCTAGAACGTATCGGGCAAGTTTGAGGGAAGGAAGAAGGAAGAAGGAAGAAGGAAGAAGGAAGAAGGAAGATTTTCCCACTCTCCCACTCTTCCCCTCTTCCCCAGTCTCCCCGCTTCCCGCTTCCCAATGCCCAATGCGCCATTCCCCATTCCCAATGCCCCATGCCCCATGCCCCATTCCCGATGCCTTATCCTGTACGGAAATTTCTACTTATTCTTACGTCTTGAAGGGTAGGGACTTCCTCCACCAACTGATAAAATATTGAAATAAGCAGCGGGAGTTCCCGCTTACATGAAAATTAGTTCAAGATTAAAAAATTAGGAAAGCTATGGGATTTTTTGATTCAGAAATTGTTCAGCAAGAAGCCAAGCTGTTGTTTGAAGACTATCAATCTCTGATCCAACTAGGCGGAAATTACGGCAAGTTCGATCGCGAAGGCAAGAAAATGTTTATCGCTCAGATGGAATCAATGATGGATCGCTACCGTATTTTTATGAAGCGGTTTGAGCTGTCTGAGGACTTCATGGCTCAGATGACTGTTGAGCAGTTAAAAACGCAGCTCAATCAATTTGGCATCACGCCCCAGCAGATGTTTGAGCAAATGAACTCAACGCTGGAGCGCATGAAATCTGAACTGGAAAAGCAATCTTAGTATCAGAAGGAAGAAGGAAGAAGGAAGAAGGAAGAAGGAAGAAGGAAGAAGGAAGAAGGAAGAAGGAAGAAAGTAGTCCCAATGCCCAATGCCCAATGCCCAATGCCCCATGCCCAATGCCCAATGCCCAATGACTAATAATTAAGGCCGCTCAAAAGATGAAGCAGGTTTAAAATCCTCTTCAGGAACGCCCTCCAAAGCTTGGCTCATAAAGTCGCGCCAAACAGGGGCGACAATTGTACCGCCAGTAGCACCGTAGCTCATCGGTGTGTAATCGTCGTTGCCGATCCAAACAGCCACCGACAACTGCGGTACGTAACCCACAAACCAGATATCCCGTTCTGAGGAAGTTGTACCAGTTTTCCCAGCAGCCGGCCGCCCGAGTTGGGCCGCCTTTGCAGTACCACTGTTAATTACTCCTTGCAAGGCGCTGTTGACAGATGCCGCAGCCCAGGCGTTGAGAACTAATTTGGGTTTGGGCGTGTTGTCGAGCAATACGTTGCCGCTGCTGTCAGTGACTTGCACGATAAATGTGGTGTCAGAATGCCAGCCGTTGTTGGCGAAGGTAGCAAAAGCTCCGGCCATTTCTAAAGGAGTGAGGTCAACTGCACCCAAGGGTAAAGAAACCACGGGTTCCATCGGACTTCTAATGCCGAGGACGCGACAAATCTCAATCACTTTATTCAATCCGACTTCTTGGCCGAGTTTGACGGCGGGAATGTTCAGCGATACTTCCAAAGCTCTGCGGATGCTGACAGCACCGGAGAAGCCGCCGCCGTAGTTTTGAGGGTAGTAGTAGCCGTCGCCGTCGCGGTATCCGACAGGAGAGTCGTAGACAACGGAATCGGGGCCGTATTTGCCCGTAGCAAAGGCAGCATAGTAGATGAAAGGTTTAAAAGAAGATCCGGGCTGGCGGCGTGCTTGAATGGCGCGGTTGAACTCGCTCTTTTGGTAATCGACTCCGCCTACCATTGCTTTGACGAAGTGGGTGCGGGGATCGACGGCTGCTAGGGCAATTTGACCTTGGTCGCGATCGTAAAAAAGCCCTTGGTAGTAAAGCCGATCGTGCCACGCTTTAACGGTTTCTTCGGCTATGCGCTGCATTTTGAGGTCGATTGTGGTTTGAACGCGCATTCCTCCCTTGAGCACGGCATCTCGCCCGAAACGCCGAGTCAGCTCCTGGACGACGGCTTGTGTTACATAAGGAACTTGAGAACCGCCAAAAGAGGTAATCTTACCGAGCTTAATTTTTTGCGATCGGGCGGCAGTCTCTTGGGCCGGCGTAATCCATTTGAGATCCTTCATCCGGGTTAAAACTATTTCCTGCCGCTCTTTTGCCAACTTGTAATTGACGAAAGGACTGTATTCTTCGGGGGCGGAAATTAAGCCGGCTAGCATCGCTGCTTCTGAAAGAGTCAAATTATTGGCTGACTTGTTGAAATAGCTTCTGGAGGCTGTCTCTACGCCGTACAAGTTGTGACCTAAATAGATTTGATTCAGGTACAGTTGCAGAATTTGGTCTTTGTTGAGAATTTGCTCCAAGCGGATAGACATTACCGCTTCAGCTATTTTGCGGCTGAATTTTGACTGGGGGGATAGAAACAGGTTCTTGACTAGCTGCATAGTCATAGTCGAGCCGCCTTCAACGGTTCTACCTTTTTCTAGGTTGACTATGAGAGCTCGGGCTATCCCGCCTGGGTTGATGCCTTTGTGGGTGAAGAAGTTGCTATCTTCGATCGCCAGAACGGCCCGTTTCAGGTTTGGGGAGATTTTGTCAAGGGGTACGACATCCCGGTTGGCTTCGTCGTGGATGCTGGCTAGGGGCTTGCCGTTGATGTCGTAAATGTGGGTGGTTTCTGTGGGAGAGTAGGTTTGCAAGATGCGAACATCTGGTAAATTGCGGAAGCTGATCGCTAAGCCAACCAGTCCGCCAGCTACTACGGAACTGGCAAGCATTGTCATGCTGAGTATGGTTCCGGCGGTCACTTTACTGACTGACTGAACAAACTCGAATACGGGGGCTGAGTTTTCCGTGTTTTTGCGGACTGCGTTGGTTGACACGTGGATTTCACTTCCTCACTCGATTTTGGGTTTAAGACTTTTAATTTTAGATGGAACCCTGGAGGCTGTCAGCTAGTGAAAGCCGGTCAGCTTTGGGATTATAGTAGCTTGATAGTTATGTTTTATGCGTCAACCAGTGAGTGTAACTAATTCTGCTGCACTTTGGCAAAATATGATGGACGATCGCCCTTTTATGATTTCTTCTAACTTTTCTGGAATTTACCGCGGTGTCAGCGAGATTTTTCCCGATCGACCTGATTCTAGCAACCCTGACGAAAATCTTGCCCAATTGCTGGCAAAAGTCGATCGACCGTTGCGAGTCAAACTGGGAATCGACGCCACAGGGGCGGACATTCACTTGGGACACAGCATTTGCTTCCGCAAGCTGCGAGCTTTTCAGGATGCCGGCCACACGGCGGTACTGGTCATCGGAGATTTTACCGCAAGAATTGGCGATCCGACTGGAAAATCCGAGACGCGCGCTCAGTTGACTCCCGAACAAGTGGCCGAAAATGCCAAAACTTATTTAGACCAAGTGCGTCCGATTCTAGATTTTGACACGCCCGGACGTTTGGAAATTCGCTATAACTCCGAGTGGTTGTCAAAATTGGACATGGCGAAGATTTTGGAACTGCTAGGCACGATGACGGTGCAGCAGATGCTCGCTAAAGAGGGATTTGATAACAGGATGCAGCAGGAAAATGCGATTTTCCTGCACGAGTTTCTGTATCCAGTAATGCAGGGTTACGATTCAGTAGTCTTGGAAGCCGATGTGGAGTTGGGCGGAACCGACCAAAAGTTTAATATTGCGGTGGGAAGAGATTTGCAGCGGCATTTTGGGCTGAAGCCGCAGTTTGGTTTGCTGATGCCGATTTTAATTGGGACTGACGGGGTGCAGAAGATGTCGAAGTCTTTGCATAATTATGTCGGTTTGTCTGAAGACCCGCTGACGATGTATTCTAAGTTGGAGAAAATTGCCGATAGTTTGATCGCCCAGTATTTTGAACTATTGACAGATTTGCCTTTAGATGGACTGCCGGAAAATCCGCGCGAAAAACAGAAGCTTTTGGCTGTGAATGTTGTCAGTCAGTACCACGGAAAGGAAGCAGGCGATCGGGCGCAACTCGATGCAATGGCGCTGGTTAAAGGTGCTGCGGGTGAAGCTGATGCTGTGGCGGAGTTTTCTTTGGCAAGTGTGCAGTTTCCGGCTAAGTTGTTTTATATTCTGAGTGCTAGCGGACTTTGCAAAAGTAGCGGTGATGGCCGGAAGTTGATGCAGGGCGGTGGGGTGAAGCTGGAGGGTGATAAAGTTTCTGATGTTAATCTCACTTTTGAATCTCCTGCTGAATTGGCAGGTAAGGTTTTGCAGGTTGGGAAAAATAAGTTTGTGCGATTGGTATCTTGAATCTATTTTTTAAACCTCAGATCAATACTGAAGATGAACGCTGATGAACGCTGATAATCGAATTATTGTTGCTTTGGATGTTGCGAGTCAAGGAGAGGCGATCGACCTTGTTGACAAACTCCCCGACGTATCTTTCTGGAAAGTAGGTTTAGAGCTATTTGTGAGTTCCGGCCCGGAAATTATTGCTATTCTGAAAGAGCGGCAAAAGCGGATTTTTCTGGATTTGAAATTTCACGACATTCCTAATACTGTGGCTGGTGCTTGTCGGGCTGCTGCTAAGTATAATGTGGATTTATTGACGATTCATTCTACTTGTGGTAAAGAGGCTTTGAAAGCGGGATTGGTTGCTTTGGAGGAAGGGGCGGCGGCTGTGGATAAACCGAGTCCTAAATTAATTGCAATCACTCTGTTGACGAGTTTGAATTCCCGACAGTTAGCTTTTGAGTTAAAAATACCTTTAGAGTTGCCAGAGTATGCTTTGCATATGGCTCTTTTGGCCAAGGAAACTGGTTTAGCTGGTGCTGTTTGTTCCCCGCAGGAAGCCGAACAGTTGCGGATGAGTTGCGGGGATGATTTTCTGTTGGTTTGTCCCGGTGTGCGTCCAAAATGGGCCGATGGAGGCGATCAAAGGCGATCGATGACTCCCAAGGCTGCGATTAATGCTGGTGCAGATTATCTGGTGATTGGGCGGCCGATTACTGGTGCGATCGATCCGGCGGCTGCTTTTGCGCGCATTTGTGAAGAGTTGGGTTGACAATAGGAATGTTTTTTTAACCGCAGATGAATGCTGATGAATGCAAATACAGCACTTTTGGTGGTATCTGAGGTTCCCGCAGAAACCCGGTTTCTGCGGTCTGCTTCATACACTAGCAATCTACTGTATATTTTTCATCCTCCACCAAACGACATCCAACCCCACAACAAAAACAAAATCAACAAACACCCAAACCAACCAAAAGAAGGAGACAAGTATAGCCTTTCTCAGAAAGATGAGGTACTCATGGGGATAGGGCATAGGGCATAGGGCATAGGGCATAGGGCATAGGGCATACCTCACTTTTTTGAGAAAGGCTATACATCCCACTAGCCAACATTAATAACGCAACAAAAAACAAAATAATCCATTTGAGATTAATCAATATCCAAGAGAAAAAATCCATATCCGCTCTCCAGTTGAGTAAGAAATTAAATCGCCCCATAGATTAAACTACATTACGGAACAACAAGATTATGGAACAAAAAGACGACCAACGCCCATCCAGGTTTCGATATCCAGCAAGATTTCGAGAATACGGTCAACACAGCGATTTCGATAGACTCGATCGCCTAAAAAACGATCGGCATCTCCAATCGTAATCACAGGTAGGGAATCCATTGTATTTTCTTCTCGGATAACCTGTTCCAGGGAGTCTTCACCCTTCATGCTTCGGTTAGCTGTAAGCAAAATCATCTGATTTTCTTGAGCAAGTCTCCACACAACTCGATCGTTACTATCGATCGACAAATTCATCTGCTTGAAAGTTACAAAACGAATTGAGAGTAGATTTAACCAGCCTTGACTTGCTATATTACCCAATAAAATCTCTGCATGACCTCCCAGATTATGATCTATCAGAAAATTCATGCTTCTAGTTCGTGTTTGGCTTTTTGCTCTCGAAGTTTGGCCCAAAGAGCCTCTGTACCGGGTTTGGGTGGCATCGCTGCAACGCGGGCATAATGTTCTCGATTGCGCTCTTCCCAGTAATGCTGAATTTCCTTAGCTTCCCTTAAAACAAGTTGATATTCTGCTTCAATTTCTGCACGATTTGCCTCAATGTAGGATAAAGCAGCGTTAATTTGATCTTCTGTTAAGTCAAATAAGCAACGGATAAAATTCGGGGGATACTGAGCCGTTAGGTAGTCCATCACATCATAGAGGGTGATGCGCGTACCTGAAATTGTCAGTCCGCGCTCTGTACGGATGATTATTTGTTGATTGTTGGATACTGAAACCATATTCATAGCCTTTGAAACAATCTCATAAATAATTCTATTATACCTCACAAATTTGTAATATTGATGGTGGGTTACGGGGCGGCAAAAGATTTATCGATTGGGGTTTCAAGTTAGTCGCCGCCCCTAACCCACCCTATCATATATGCCCATTATCCATTACCAATTCATCCAATTTAGCCTTGATTAATTGCATATCTTGCCACATAAACCATTTCGGGGTTTCTGGTTCGCGGGAAGGGTTTCGCAACAAGTATGATGGGTGAAAAATTGGCATACACAAACGATTTTCCCACTCAATCCATTGACCTCGAATTTTACTAATTGGTCGCTTGTCACTAAGCAAACCTTTGAGGGCGGTTGCACCGGTTAATAAGATAATTTTTGGGTCTAATATGCGGATTTGTTCGAGTAAGTATGGTTTGCAGGCTTCTATTTCTTTGACTGTTGGAGGGCGGTTGTTCGGGGGGCGACATTTGATGACGTTGGCAATGAATACGTCGGTTTCTGTATTCAGTCCTACTGATTCTAAAATCTTATCTAAAAGTTGACCCGATCGCCCAACGAATGGTAATCCAGTTTCGTCTTCATTTTGTCCCGGCGCTTCTCCGACAATCAAGATTTTTGATTGCGGATTGCCGCGCCCGATAACGGCGTGAGTGCGGGTGTTGCCCAATTCGCAGCGGTGACAACGGTTGCAGTGTTCGCCTATTTGTTCGATATTTTGATAAGTGCCCGGAGAAATGGGAATTTTGACATTTGTAGGAATTGAGTCGGTTACGAAAGAGCTATTTTGACTGTTATCAAAAAGGCTGAGTTGCAAGTCGCTGGACATATGTTTAAACAGTTGACAGTTGACAGTTGACAGTTAGCAGTTGACAGTTGATAGCGAAAATCAGATCGAGGTTTTGCTGTAATTGTCCGCTGTCAATTATCCACTGCTAAAGATGAGGGAGATTTTTCAGAAGTTAGAGTCTATAGTTTAGATCGGGTTGGCTCTTACAGGCAGGAATATGTTGTCTATTCCGTTTTTTGACGATCGCACTGATGCTGGCGAAAAACTGGCCGAGGCAGTTCTCGCCGAGCTCGCTAAATTGAATTTAACGACACAGAAAGCTGTTAAACCGATTGTTTACGCCTTGCCGCGCGGGGGTTTGCCTGTTGCTGTCCCTGTTGCGCGTTTGTTGGGTTGTCCTTTGGATGTGGTTGTCGCCAAGAAAATTACTCGCCCAGATAATTTAGAATTGGCGATCGGGGCTGTAACTGCTGATGGGCACGTTATCTGGCAAAAGCAAAAGCGCCAAAATTTGCTTTTGCAAAAATCAGCATTTAATCGGGCTCAAGATAATGCTCAATCTCTACTGGCGGATTTGTCTCCAGGGCGGCCAAATGTCAGTGCGGCGGGGGCTTTGGCGATTTTGGTGGATGATGGCATTGCGACTGGGATGACGGTGGCTGTGGCCGCCCAGGCTTTGCGGGCGCAGCAACCTGCGGCTTTGTGGATTTGCGCGCCCGTTGCACCGGTAGATTTGATGGGATTTTTGGCCCAAATGGGCGATAAGTCGATTATTCTGGAAACCCCAGACCCTTTTTACAGTGTCAGCCGCTTTTACGCGGAATTTCCGCAGGTTGAGACGGCGGAGGCTTTGGTGTGTTTGCAGCGACAGATTGAATGGCGATCGTAAGTTAAACTAAAAGGCTAAATCCAAAAGTTCGATCGCTAAAACATGAGACCTTGGCAATATTGGTTGGATACTTTGATTTTGTCTACTCAGCACAATCCGCCTCGGTTTGTTGAGTTGGTGATGTTGACTTTGGCAATAATTTTGCTCGGGCTGTGGAGTGTAACATTGCAGTGGCAGTATTTAACGCTGTCTTTGAGTTATACAATTGGTTCGTCTTTTTCAACTCTGGTACGGGAATATATGGGCCCGCAGCCTCAGTTTCAGCGAACTCACCTGACAGTATTACTGTTATTAATTATCATCAGTTTTTATAGTTTTGCTGAACTAATTAGGTAGTTAAGAAAATTCGTTTGATTTCTCAGCCATGCCTGGTAGAAGAAGTTTGACACAGCAGCGATTTCAATTGCCGAGTCTTATTGGCGCGATTGATGCAAAATTAGGCGGTTGCCGGCCGGATCGAAGGCATAGATTTCTAAACCGTGAGAAGCTTTGATGATTTCTCCGGCGGGCGGATAGCCTAAAGCCCAAATTCGGGCGATCGCGGTTTCGAGATTGCTGACTTCCAAACACAAACTCATGCCTGTTTTTGCTCGACTTGCAAATTCCGATTTGTGGGAATCTTTGGGTTTGAATATCCCGAGTCTTAAGCCTGGTAGTTGAAATTCAGCATAGGTATTCGGAATATAGGGGTTGGGTTCTATGTCGAGAAATTTTGTGTAAAATTTAACTAGAACTTCTTGGTCGATGTCTGCTAAAGTAACTAGGGCAGCGCTGTATTGGAAACTCATATTATTTGTGATTATGGGTGTATCTCTATTTTGCAAGGGCGAAGCATTTCGGCAGACAATTTATTAGTGAAAATCAGAGATTTACTACCGAAATGCTTCGCCCCTACGAATATATTTGCAAAAATGAGATGCACCTGTGATTATTTGTACAAAAATTCAAGATTATCTTATTATATAAGATATCATCTTTTCGCTGTAACTCATCTCGGACAACAAATATTTCTCTATGGAAATCAACAATTTTATTGCTCTGTCTGTCATTGTTATCGCTGCGCTGAGTATTGGTGTGGGAACAATGACTTGGGCTTACTTCGGCAAGGGCAGCATTTCTGTACTGTTTAAAGAACCAATTTTAAACTCGCCAGAATTTCCAGCTACTGACAACGGTAGCAAAGCTGCGGTTTATTTCCAACAAGGCATTGAAGCTTATCACTCGGGAAATTACCGCAAAGCAAAAGATGAATTTACCAGCGCTTTAGAACAGGTTTCAACAGCGGAAGCGTATCACAATCGGGGTTTGGTTTTTGCGAATTTGCGATCGGACGGCGAAGCTGTGGCAGATTTGATCCGTGCTAGCGAATTATACCAACAGGAGGGGAATGAAAGTGCGATCGACACGATCAAACAAAATCTTGCAGCATTGAAACAGCGAAAATTAGAACGAGAAAATAAAAAAGCTGTAGCGACAGGTTGAAACACTCGGACTTTGCAGTGTTGGGGTGCGGAGTTCGCACCCTACAAGTAGAGTCTGCGCGCAAGTTCTAAAATACTCAAAATTTAATTTTCTCCTTTGATTTTAAACTTGTCTGCGATCTTCTATGTTGTCGATTTTAGCAATCAGCATTTCTCTGCTGGATGCCACAACTCGATAATTAGTGATTGGATCGTAAGCTTCCCACTCTTGAGTCACTTCGCTGTCTTGCCACAAAAACCATTCTCGGTAAATTTCGCCGTCATCAATGTCGCCGCACAAACCAAGCCAATCATCTCCTCCCAAGCTATCAAAGTCTCCTCCTACTAAGTCAATCCAAGCTGCGGCGATACAAGATTCAATAGCACGATTATCAAAAGTAACTGTGTTAGACTGAACAGAAGTTTCGGGAAAGCAAAGTGCCGATTTCATAAGCTGTACCTGAATGTTATGTTATTAATTTATACAAAATTCCTCGGCGGCAGTGAAACCAGAATGCCGCTATCCCAACCTCCACAGTTCCCACAGGAGAAAAAGCTTGACCCGAAAGCGCTCAAGTGCCGCTGCTGTATAACTTGAGAGCGCTTTCGGGTAATTGGCAGCAGAGGCTTAATTGAGCCAATTTGCTAACTGGCACAGCAAAAAGCCCGATCGCCAAAATAATCCCGGTTCCTGCGATCGCGCATCCAGGAGCGAAGACAGCGCGACTGCCGATTGTATACTGAGTATGTTGGCGAGTTTCAGTACAGTTTTTTGTGGTAAAATTGTTAGGAAGCTGAATCTTGTACCAACAGCGCGGTTTTATCAACAGTTTTCCAAGGGTGATGCGATCGCAATTTTTGATTTATGGTGAATTTGCGGTAAATGCCGATCGGCTATTAGGCAAAAAAGTTATGGAAACAACCAATCAAAAAACAATTATTAATCTGACTGGAATACGGTATATCTCAGGTCAGCGATCGGAATAATCGCAGGTTTCGCTAACTTTAACTTAACGGAAAAAATGCTAGAACTTCACTGCCACACAACTTATTCCGATGGTACTCTTACCCCTACCGAACTCGTAGCCGCCGCTGCTGCATCAGGTGTGCAAGCTTTAGCTATCACGGATCACGATACGATGTCCGGCTGGGACGAAGCTTTTGCGGCCGCTAGCTTGTACAATCTAGAAATAGTACCGGGGTTAGAACTCAGTACGGTTCACAACGGTCGATCGCTGCATATTTTAGGTTTTTATCCCGATGCGAATAAACTGCGAATTCCTTTGAACGATCGCATAGAAGGCCGGTTTAGGCGATCGCAGGAAATGGTAGCAAAATTAGCAGCAATGGGATACGCGATCGAACTGCCAACAATATCGCCGGGAATGGCACCGGGAAGGCCTCACATTGCCTCTGCACTTGTAAAAGCGGGTCACGCCAAATCATCGCGGGAAGCCTTTGACAGGTGGCTGGGAGACAACGGCCCAGCTTACGTGCATTACGAGAAATTTTCGATCGCCGAAGGCATCGATTTATTGCGAAGTTGCGGCGCAGTACCTGTCTGGGCGCACCCTTATTTATTTCGCGGCGGCGCTGTTGAGGAAGTCTTAAAAGAATTAGTAGATGCGGGTTTAATGGGAGTGGAAATATACCATCCCACCCACAGTTCCAGCCAAATAGAAAAGCTCAAAAAAATGTGTCTTGATTACGGTTTGCTGGCAACTGGCGGCAGCGATTATCACGGCCCAGATCCTGAAAGGAAAGCAGCAGATAGTACCCAATTGAATATGCTACATTTACCATTGGAATTGCTGGAACCTGTCAAAGTTGCTGCGGCAAGTTTGAAGTAGAATTCAACAAAAATATGAATTAATGTGAATTAAAATACAATTGCCTGCAAGTTAATTGTAGAATGGTAAAAACATTAAATTGCTTAGCGGAGTGTTTTATGAGTGCAGAAGACAGAGCGAAGGCGATCGGCAAAAATGTAGAAGGTAAAGCTCAGGAAATTTTCGGGAACATCACGGGCAATAAAAAAGACCAGGCAGAAGGCAAAGCCAAACAAGCGGAATCCGCCGCCCGCCACGCAGCCGAAGATATGAAAGATGCAGTGAAAAATCTGAGTGACAAGGCTAAAAGGGCGATCGACAAATTGTAAGATGTCGGGTATCTAAACTGTAATTGTGGGGCGGGCTTTCTGGCCCGCCCCACAATAATTTTCATCAAATTTGAATGTCCTTCGGCTCCGATCGGGAACCGTAAGATAATGTGCTAACAAGTTTTCCGAACTTAGGTATCAGAAAATTAGAGATACAAGATGATGACACTTATAGTTGCACACAAACACAGGAATTTACTGTATCAGTATCGCAAACAAGGTGTTGTAAAATTACAAAAGTTTATAGTAATTACTTGTTGCGCGATCGGTCTAGCATCATGTGGAAATGCACCTTCGGCGTTAGTCTCCGAACCGCAACCGGGAAAAAGTGGACGAACATTTGCTGATTGGTGCCGCGAAAAAGCAAATTTGATTCCTGAAGCTGAACATACTGTTGAGGTGCTGTTGCAGAAAGCAGGGACTACTGAGTGCGATGCTGCTAATCGAAAACTTTCGAGTCTCACGGTACTTAGGCTCAAGGAGAGTCGAATCAGCGACATCAGACCGCTAGCATCCTTGACTAAACTGACTACTCTAGTCCTCAAGGAAAATCTAATCAGCGACATCCAACCGCTAGCATCCTTGACTAACCTGGATTATCTCGATCTCAACACAAATCAAATCAGCGACATCAAACCGCTAGCATCCTTGACTAAACTGACTACTCTAGTCCTCAGCAACAATCAAATCAATGACATCAAACCTCTAGCATCCTTGACTAAACTGAAGGATCTCAGCCTCACCAACAATCAAATCAACGACATCAAACCGCTAGCATCCTTGACTAAACTGACTGATATTGGCCTCAACAACAATCAAATCAACGATATCAAACCGCTAGCATCCTTGACTAAACTGACCGATATCTACCTCAACAACAATCAAATCAATGACATCAAACCGCTAGCATCTTTGACTAACCTTACCGATCGGCTCGTCCTCAACAACAATCAAATCAATGACATCAAACCGCTAGCATCTTTGACTAACCTTACCGATTGGCTCGTCCTCAGCAACAATCAAATCAAGGACATTAAACCGCTAGCATCTTTGACTAAACTGAAGGATCTCAACCTCAGCGATAATCTTCTCAGGGACATCAAACCGCTAGCATCTTTGACTAAATTGAAGGATCTCAACCTCAGCGATAATCTTCTCAGGGACATCAAACCGCTAGCATCCTTGACTAACCTTGATACACTCTACCTCGACAACAATCAAATCAGCGACATCAAACCGCTAGAATCTTTGACTAAACTGACTTCGCTCATCCTCATCGGAAATCCGATCGCTCCCAAAACTTGTCCTCTCAAGCCAGAGTCTATCTGTGATTGGAATACGGAACCCAGCAGATTGTAAATTCTCAAATTTGACAATGACGCCCGATCGCATTTAAACATTTAACTTACGATCGCACCTTTAACCCGAGCGCAAAACACAACTGATAAATACACCTAAACTCTGCTTAAAAACCAGTATCTAGGCGGGGCGGGTTTACGAGATATTTAGTTTTCAACATAGATGGTTGGTAAAACCCGCCCCTACGATCGCACAAATTATCCAATAACGAATCAACATATTTCATCCGCCTTAATCCACACTAACCTACGCTTAAAAATCGGATTCTGCGGCCAAAAGCTCGATCGACAAATCCATCTGTTCCTTCCCCCGCGCCAAAAAACCTTCGCACTGCTGCAAACACTCCACAGCCACCGCAAACTGCTCGAAAACCGCCTCTAGAGGCAATTCTCCCGATTCCACCCGATCGATAATCGCTTCAATTCGATCGACCGTTTGCTCATAATTCCACTCTGGCAGATTTCCCGGCGCATCAATCATGTTTCTTCCGCATCCAATATTTCAACAATCTTAACTCTCAAAACGCCCCGGCTCAACCTCACAGTCAATTCCTCTCCCAACTGCAAACCATCAGCCGTGCGAATTACCGTACCGTCACTTTGTTTAACCGCAGCATAACCCCTTTGCAAAACCGCTGCCGGATTTAGTGCAGATAACTTTTCTTGCAACACTTCCAGTTTACCACTTGCCTGCCGCAAAGTTCGCGATGTCACAGGCAATCGTTTTAAGCGATTTTGCAACCGCTGCAAATGCTGTTCTTCTGTCTGAAATCGTGTCCGCACAGCACTTGCTAAATCGAGCATTCTCTGCTTGTGTTGAAAGTAAATATCTGCCAAAATAGGCACTGCTTGTTCGGCTGCTGCTGTCGGAGTGTGAGCTCGTTTGTCGGCCGCTAAATCGGCTAGCGATTCATCTCTTTCGTGGCCGATACCGGTGATAATTGGGATTGTGCAATTGACGATCGCCCTGACAACCCTCTCATCGTTAAAACAAGCCAAATCCTCCGCAGAACCGCCGCCACGGGCCAAAATTATGACATCGGCCCTACCGTCCAATTCTACACGGGCGATCGCCCTGACAATTTCCGCAGCAGCCGATTCTCCCTGCACCCCTGTGTGCGACAGCAACACCCGCAAACCCGGATATCTTTGAGCTAGAGTCCGCTGAATGTCCCCCCAAGCCGCGCTGATATCGGAAGCCACAACGGCCACAATTTGCGGGTGTGGGGGAATCGGGCGCTTTCTGGCTGGATCGAAGAAACCCTCAGCATCCAAGCGCGATCGCAATTGCTGCAACCGCAAAGCCTGCAATCCTTCCCCAGCGGGTAGTAATTGCACAGCATTCAACTGGTACTCGCCACGCTTGTTGTAAACCCGGATGCTGCCCAAAACGATCAACTGTTCCCCTTTTACGGGGATCTGCACCAATTTTTGCCCCCGATTGTTCCAAGCCACGCAGCGAATCGCAGCACTTTTGTCAGGATCGGACAGAGTGAAATAGCAGGCTGTGGGGTATGGCGAAACGTTAGTCACCTCGCCTGTGAGCCAAACCGATCGCAAGTAGCGATCGCCCTCCAACAAGTCTTGCAGGTATGATGTTAGTCCAGCAACAGATAACGCTGTATCGGGGAAAATTGAAGTCATCGATAGTCCTAATTTCACCAATCTAGGCTACTATGTTTAAGGTAATTTATCCAGCTTGTCTGCACAAATAACATACTAATGATATCAGATGTTATGACTTCGATGAATATGCTGCGTCAAGAGGCTGCGGCGATCGGCATTACTGATGCCGAAGCCCGAAAATATGGCGATCTCCGACATAAAAGAACTTGGTCTTTGGCGATCGAACATCACCTCTCTATGCAAGGAGAAGCCGATCGCATACAACCATCCTTCACCACTTCCGAATCTGATTCCTCCAGCACACTCAATCACTCTCAGGCTGAGGAGTTGAAAGACTACGGTATTGCGCTAACTGCGAATTTAGGCGAATCTCGATTCAAAATTGAGAACCAAACAGCATCTTTTGCATCGCCGCAACAGCAAAAAATAGCGATCCTCTTCGAGGGCTTCGCTAACGGGCGATCGTACAGCAATTCCGAGCATCGCAGCCACCAAAATCGAAGTTTTAAACAAGTAGTTCACAACCATATTAAAGCATTAACACTTGCCTCCCCCTCCGGCACAAATCAGTCCAATTACTGGGTTTGTCCCGAATGCGGGTCCGAGGGCGAATTGGGCTGTCACCTTTGCGCCGGAGAAGGCAATATAGGTAACATTCCAGCCATTAGCTGGACGCTAGCTTATATGGAAATGTTAGGTTGTTCTGCTCGCGAAATAGAGCCGCTCAGGAAATATTCGCCTGCATCGGAGACTCTGGAATTGAATTTAAAAGTTTGTGTTGCTATCAAAGAAAGTAGCGAAGTTTTAGCCAGGACTGAAAAATGGGTAATTGGGCATGGGGCATAGGGCATAGGGCATAGGGCATAGGGCATTGGTATTAGTTGCTATCGCCCACAAATAACAAATAAGAAATAACCAATAACTAATAACCAATAACAAACAACCTAAAAATTAAGTATTGATTCCAGCTTTTTTAAAGCAACTTCTAAGTCATCATTAACAACCTGAAAATCAAATTCGCCCGCAGCTTCAATCTCCTCCTTAGCGCGCAACAACCGACGGGCGATCGCACTTTCGGAATCTTGACCCCGACTCCGCAGCCGCCGTTCCAACTCATCCCAAGAAGGAGGTAAAATAAAAATTCGCAAAGCCTCCAGAAACTTATTTCTAATTTGCCTTGCTCCTTCCAGCTCAATTTCCAGGATTACCCATTTTCCCTCACCGATTCCTTGCGTGAGAGCAAAATAAGGAGTACCGTAAAGATTACCCGCAAACTCGGCCCATTCCGCCAACTCTCCAGCCTCAACCATTTGTTCAAAACGGCTGCGGCTGACAAAATAGTAGTGTTGTCCCTCGATTTCTCCCTCACGGGGCCCGCGCGTAGTAACTGATACCGACAGATACAATGTCGGATGGCGATTGAGGAGCGATCGTACTAGGGTTCCTTTCCCCACACCGCTAGGCCCCGTCAGAACAATTAATTTACCAGATTTCATTTTTAGCAGAGAAACTTGTAACAATTTAAGTTTCTGCTTACTCTATACTGTCAGAGCTCAAATTGCAACTGACAAACCTCAATCATCCCGACTTTGACCATCTTTGGTGATCGCAAAACGATTAGCAACCGTTTCCGGCTGAATCGCCGAGAGGATAACGTGACTCGAATCAGTAATAATAACCGCCCTCGTGCGGCGGCCGTAAGTAGCGTCAACCAGTTGTCCCCGCTCTCTCGCATCAGTAATTATCCGCTTAATTGGCGCTGACTCGGGGCTGACAATGGCAATCACTCGGTTAGCAGACACAATATTACCAAAACCGATATTAATTAGTTGAATATCCATGAAAATCTTAATCTATGGGTGAACGAGTAACTATCCATCCTTAATTATTATCATATATGAAATATTTTTTATGACAATCCTAAAATTAATTTAAACTTACTTTTTTAGTTTTTACCTGATTTTTTTACCCTTTTGACGCCGAGTCCCCCGCTCTTTATCAAAACTTTAAAAAACCGCCGCTATTGCCGCTCTATCTTAAAGATTTGGTAAAATCCTCGATTTTTAGTTGCTAATAAAAGCATTAGCTGTATCGAGATAAAAGTCTGTAAATATTGCGAAATATAAAGTTAATTTTAGCAGCGAGCCGAAGTTAAGTATTATCACTGATAAACATCGCAGCACATAGCTTTTTACACTGACAGCAATAACACTGACGGTGCTTTGACTGGGAGTCAACTCAAGCTACAGCCTAGTGGCGATCGCACTTTCTCCCCAATTTCCCACAGAAACATACTCAGAAGCGAAATTAGCCGGAGTTTTTGTAGTTGTATAACCTGACAAACCTAGATTTAGGAAACCATTGTTACAGTAATCAAAGTATTAGAAACAATGTAATATCAAATCCTGTAGCATCATAATTATTCATCTCTCTATTCTCTTTGTGTCCTCTGTGTTCTCTGCGGTTAAATCATTCCGATTCAACCGGAAATGATATAAATCCTAGCTATAAAATAGGTTCATATTCAGGACTGAAGTCCTGAATATGAACCTTTAAACTCAGCAAAAATACGGAATTAATGCAGACAAATTTACCCGCATCAATCCGCAGTTATTCCACACTTAATTAAGCCGCAACTAAACCGCTGTGTCTCAACAAAGCTTTAGTGCTGGGTTCGCGTCCCCGGAAAGTCTTAAACACTTCCATCGGGTGCAAACTGCCGCCCAATCCCAACACTGTATCTCGGAAGCGCTTACCTGTAGAGGCGATCGCACTTTCATCCTCCAAACCCGCTTCTTCAAACGCCGCAAAAGCATCAGCGCTGAGCACTTCCGCCCATTTATAGCTGTAATAGCCCGCCGCGTATCCGCCCGCAAAAATGTGTCCGAAAGCGCACAAAAATGCGTCTCCTTCCAGAGGAGGCAACACAGTCGTAGTTTTAGCAATCCGGTTGCGGACATCCGCCACAGTTTCGCTGCCGCCCGATCGATAGCGGTGGTGCAATTCGATGTCAACGCTGCTAAAATGTACTTGCCTGAGCATGACGCTGCCGCTCATGTAGTGGCGCGCTGCGAGCAGTTTTTGGTAATAGTGTTCCGGCAAAGTTTCCCCAGTTTGGTAATGCTTTGCCATCCCGAACAAAGTCGCGCGATCGTAACACCAATTCTCCATAAATTGACTGGGCAATTCCACCGCATCCCACTCAACATTATTGATACCAGAAGCCCCCGGATAGTCTACCGTTGTCAGCATATGCTGTAAACCATGACCGAATTCGTGAAACAAAGTTTCGACTTCCAAAAAAGTCATTAAACTTGGTTTCTCGTCAACCGGAGGACTTTGGTTGCACACCAAATAAGCCACCGGCAACCGCGTGGTAGTTTTTCCCGCTTCCACAAATTTAGCGCGCACCACGCACTCGTCCATCCAAGCACCGCCGCGCTTTTCCTCCGGGCGGCTGTAGGGGTCTAAATAGAAATTGGCGATCGTATTTCCAGCTTCGTCATCTATTTGGAAATAGCGCACATCTTCGTGCCACACAGGAGATTGACCGTCCGCCGCAGTTACTGTCACGCCGAATAGCCGCTTTACTAATCCAAATAACCCCTCCAATACCTGCGGTAAAGCAAAATAAGGGCGCAATTCTTCAGCACTGAAAGCAAACTTTTCTTCGCGCCGTCTTTCCGACCAAAAACCGATATCCCAGTGCTTCAAATCCCCAGATTCCGCAGCGCCTTTTTCCGCAGCAAAAGCTTTCAAATCTGCTAAATCTTTGATAGCAGCATCATAACTAGCGAGGCGCAATTCTTCTAATAAAGCTTCGACTGCTGCAACATCAGGAGCCATTTTGCTCGCCAGACTCAATTCGGCATAACTGCTAAACCCAACTAGAGTCGCTTTTTCGTGGCGCAGTGCTAAAATGCGATCGGTCAAAGGCCAGTTATTCAATTCCCCACTGCTGGCTCTGCCGATAAAAGCTTTGTACAACTTTTCGCGCAAATCGCGACGAGTGCTGTGCTGCATGAAAGGGCCGTAACTCGGAAAGTCTAAAGTTATCCGCCAAGGGCCGTTTTCGGCATCCGCATTTTCCGAGCCTGCGCTGCGAGCAACTTGAGCTGCTAAACTCAACAAACTAGGTGGCAAACCGTCAATTTCATCTTTGTTTGTGAGGGTGATACTGAAAGCTTTGGTAGCGTCAAGGACGTGATTGGAAAATTGGGTAGTAATTTCGGCTAATTCTAATTGAATGGCATTAAAACGCTCTTTTTGCTCGCCTTCTAAACCGACGCCGGAGAGTTGGGCATCTCGGAGGGCGGCTTCGACAATTCGCTGTTGAGCTGACTCTAAGCTGTCCCAATTTTCGCTAGCCCGCAGAGCTTTAAAAGCTTCGTAAAGCGGTTTGCTTTGACTGAGCTTGCTCCAAAATTTTACTACTTCTGGCTGCACTGTTTCGTGAGCCGATCGCAATTCCGGACTATTTTTCACTCCCATCAAATGTCCGACAATGCTCCAAGTCCAATTTAAACGCTCTCCGAGCCGCTGCAATGGTTCTACCAAACCGCTCCAAGTCGGCTCAACAGAGGCTTCTAAGGCAGCTAGCGAGGCTTCTAGCTCGGTCAGCAGTTGGGTAACAGCGGGGACTACGTGTTCTGGTGCGATCGTGTCAAATGGTGGCAGTCCTTGACCGATTAGTAATGGGTTATCAGCAATAGTTACGGTTGCAGTCATTGATTTTTTTTGTAACAGGTTGAAAACAGGTGAACTTGAAAGATTAGCTTTTATTTTTGTAACACAGTTGTCGAAAAACTTGGGAGGTAAGTAAGTAGGGACACGGCTTTTGGAGTGTCCCTACGGGGATCGCTACCCGGTGTACGGCGTTGCTGAATTTAGGTATGATTCACTCGCTGTAGCAATCCCTGAGATTTAGAGTAGGGGCAATTCATGAATGGCCCCTACTGGCAATTCATGAATTGCCCCTACTAAATTTCGGAGGCAAATCATACTCCTTTCTCAGCAACGCCCAATCTGCTATAAGCTCCTACACTCATTGGGATGCTCCCAAAAAGTTGGACTCGATCGGGTAAGAGTCGGATCGCGAAAATCTTCCTTCTTCCTTCTTCCTTCAACATCTGACTAATGACGGTTCTCTTGCGTGTGCTGCAACTGCTTGACAACCGAGATCAAGCGCTTGAGGTGAGGTTTGACAACTTCTTGCTGCTCGTGTTCCAAACGGTGGATTTGAGCTTGGACGATCGACAAATCGGCAGTCGATTGCGCGGGAGCTTGCAGTTGGCTTTGCAAATTAGCCATAACTTTCTGGATTTCCAAAAATCGAGTATTTACTACTTCCCAGTCGTCTCGGGTAATCGCAGTTTCTGCCAAGCCTTTCGTCGCGCTTTGCAGTTGCTCTATTGCTTGTTCCACAGCTTGGAGATTTGCCGGTTGGCGAGGCGATAAATCTTGCAGTTGTTCGCTCACCTGCTGGCGGACATCGAGGACAGCAGACGCCACGATTTCTTGCAAAGAAGCTACCGACTCTCCTAAACTCAGCAACTGCCGCTCAATGTCGATCGACTCTTCAAAGCCCTCAGCCCTAGGCATTGCAGCCATTTGCTGGCGCAGCGCTGCAATATCTGCTGACAACTGCTTGCGCAATTTAACAATTACCGTCACCGCCGTTTTTTCGACTTTATTTACAGACTTTTGCACTTGGGCGATTTCCGAATTTTGATGAACCCGCACTTGCTGCTCGAACCGATAACGATTAGCAACATTCAGCGACAAAGCCAACGTTAAGGGAGCCACCCCGTAAAAAGCTTGACCCGACACAGCCACCGCCAGGGAACCCACACCAGAGGCCGCCAGAGAGGCGTATTCTGCCAGCTCCAGCCAGTGCCTTTGAGGGAAACTTGGCCTCAATTGCTTTCCAACAGAGGGGTTTGGCTTCCGCACGGCTCTTTGAGTCATAGTATTTTCTCGTTGTTGATAAGGTTGCGAGACTGGGTGGAGCATGGATTTATATCCTTTTTTCAGTTATATTTTTTAGATTATTTCCTCGCACCCTTCTATTTTTACCCGATCGAGTGAGTTAAGGATGACTGACATATTATTATCTATTTGGGAGCTATGGACGATCGCCCGGAATTGCGGTTGTTAAAAAGTAAGCCCCAACGCGCCCTCTATTTTACACGACGCCGGCGCGATCGGCTTTCGCCGCTGCTGTGGTCAACCGAACAACGTCTCCTGGGATTTTAGATTGTTGCATTTTTGTTCGCGCATTGGTACAATGCACTCGTTCTCGATTGCCAGTCTCAAATTTACTGCAAAAATTGACAATGAAATCCGAAAAACCCGAAAATGCCGATCGGCTAAAGTCTATTTTCAGTATCACAATCTTCATCATTCTCGTACTAGCAGTAGGCTTTTTAAGCGTGAATTTTATTTCAGCTCTCTATGCAAAATTTTCTTAAAATTAGTCCTGACGCACGAGCAAGGTCGGACACGGCAATGCCGTTTCCCTACCCCGATTAATTGTAGGGAAACGGCACTGCCGTGTCCTCACTGTGGACAACATTAATTATCCAAAATAATCTATATTTCTAATCATTTCAACTGTAAAGATTGTGGTCGGGGTCTAGCCAGACAATATAAAAAACATTTTCACTAAAAAATCCATGCACCCTACCGTATTCATTAGCAGATATTTGAAACTGGTAGGGCATATTTACTAGCTCCTCTTCATTGGGAATCCCGAAGCCATTCGGCTCAGTTGTATCTAGCCAGACTATGCCATGACACCGCAAGCTTTTACTCTGATTATTGATGATTTCTTGAGCTTTCAATTGTGACAAATCGCGCAGCCTTCTCAGTAAAGACGCTAGATACTTAGCATCTCTACCGCCAATTGAGAACTTATCTCGATCATCCTGATAATACCTGAAAGAAAAACTAATTCCTTCTGGGATTTGGATATTTACAAGCTCTCTCCTTGCCGAAGATGGTTGACTGCGAATCTCTGTATCTTGTCTTTTTTTATGCTTCTTCGATGACACGGGTTTTGTAAAATTTTTTCATTGATTCCTTCGTAATAATAGCATGACAAGGTTCATCTTTTGGTAACTCACCTCTGGCATTTATCCAAGGGTCTTCGCGTCGCACCATCAATTCTAACTCATAGGCATCCCGAAAAAAGTAATCATCGGATAACTCATCTAAAAACTCTTGTACTTCTTCTGGAAACTCTGGTTTTTCGACTTCTTTTATAATTGGCTTCCAATCAAATTGTTCTTTGTATTCATAAAATAAAGCCGGGATAGTCGGCCCGTGCACCCAGGCTTCAAAATCTTCATCAAACAGCGGTGTATCCTCAAACGCGAGATACCAGGCTTGGGCGTAGTACAAGAGTTTTTGTAGCTTGTGGTTGCTGAGATAGGAGCCTACGTCATTCGCGAACCAGATGTAGTAATCAGCGAGTTTGGAGGCGGTTGTGACTGTAGTTATTGTTGTCATATAATTCGACTCAATAAGTTTTGTATTCTATGATAGCACAGGGCATCAGTGAATTATAATCCTTTGATATATTGCTTCAGTACAGGTGACAAAGTGTAAAGACTTGCTTCTTTTTCGATCGAGCAGCGCCGCGATAGAGATTGCAATGCGTTGAGCAAATCAGATGATAATATTTGTCCATTTTGGAGCAATTTGGCGAAGTTGACTGGCTGGTTTTCTGTCGCCAACAATGACAGGACTTGTTTTTCTAGTTCGGAAGTGCGATCGAACTGCTCATCTAAAACATTTTTCAAATCTTCGGGTAACAATATGGTATCATCTATTAATAACTCACTCGCGCCGATTCCCAACTCTTGAATCAAAGTCGCCACGCTTTTTAACCAAAAGGGATTGCCTTGGTAGCGGTGAATCAGTGCTTCGCAGTCGTCGATTTCTGCTAATCCTTTATCTCTGAGGATTTCCCGTGCGGCTGCGGTGTCTAAGCCTGTGAGTTGTAAGGTACGAATGGGAGTATTTTCGCTTGTGAGTTGAGGAACTTCTTTCGGCGGTTCCCAACCAACTAGCAGAAAGCAACCTTGATGGGATAATTTTTCTATTTGTTTAAATAAAGAGCGATATTCTTCGTACTCTGGTTTATATTTTCCTGCCAATTCGCCGCTACAGAAAAGGTTGTGAACGTCATCCAAGACTACTAAACAGCGATGGTTTTGTAAATACTTAATCAGCGGTAAGCGTTTCTGCTGTATTGGGGATGAATCTGGGTTTTCTGACTGGGAAAAAAGCTGTATTAGGTTAGGTTGAAATTTATCGATGGTGGGGAATTCGTCTAGCGTGTACCAAACTGCGTATTCAAACTCGTCTTTGATTTGTTGTACGAGTTGTACTGCTAGGGATGTTTTGCCGATACCGCTGATTCCGGTGAGGGTGATGAGGCGGCAGTTTTGTTGTAGAATCCAGGTTGTGAGGGTTTGGAGTTCGGAAGTGCGATCGTAGAAATTACCCAACTCCGGCATTTCGCTTAAATCTTGATGTAGAGTTTCTTGATTTGATGGGTGTGAGTTTGGTATGTTTGGCGGGTGTCTAGCTTCTCCACAAATGTTGAAACTACCTGTCACATTTTGTGTCACGTTTTGTGCAAAGTTTAAAAGATTCGAGTTTTGTAACCTCTGCATAGCTGCTCTAAAATTCGTTTTACTGACTTTTTCTTCTAACTCTTCTGAAAGTATCTGCCATAATTCTGAGCCTACTTTCCTCACACTACTGGCTGAACAGTCAAAATCTTTGGCTATGTGCTTGTATGTTTCACGTTCTACAGTGCCTTTTAGTACCGCTTCCTGTACGTCGTCTAGGTGTGCACCAGTTTTCTCAAAGACTATTTTGTCGGCTAGTTTTAACGCTTCTTTTAGGTTCATGGGGTTCAGGAACTATTAGTTGGCTTGTATTATAGATCGAATTTTACTACATTTTAATACATTTTGATACAAATTTAAATTAAATTAAGGATCGCTGGAGGCAGACTGGGAACAAAGTTGAACATTTTTGGGCTAGACAAAGCTTTGATTTATAGGGATTATAGGAGAAGTATAAAGCGTCACCGCAAGGATTGATTAGTTGCAGTTCTATCCAATTTAATGGTGTATTCTAACGCAGTGGCTGTCTAATTAAGGATTAGCTTTCAAAATTGATTTCCACTAAGAATAGAAAAAATAGTTATCCGTCAAAAAAGGAATCAGCAAATGAAAACAGCATATCAAAAAAATCGAGTATGGCGGTTTTTCACCTTTTCAATGCCTTCATTACTAATCGCAGGATTGATAGTGGCTACTTCGGCTATCTCTATCTCTGCGTCATCAAGAGCTCCTGGAATAATTGATAGCCCTCAAGAGGGAACTTGTCGAAGCGGACGTGATCGAGAACGTGTCACTTGTTATTTCCCGTCGGTGACATGGACATACGGTAATGCTCTCGCTGTTGAATATAAAGGTGGAAGTGGGGCTGATGTTTTCTGGTACACTGCTCAAGAGATTCAAGGGGCATCATTTTCTGGAAAAGTAACTGCTAAAATAGAAACACAGGTTGTTAGTGTTGGTGGAGAAGTAGAATTCAAAGATGATGGAAAGCGATTAAACACACTCCAGCAAAAATGTATTATTGGATCGCCTCAACATAATCAGCAGACATATTGTCAAAATCCTTTCCGTGGATCTCCTGTTATGGTTCGAGTAGTTCCTCACAACAACAATTGGGAAACAACTTTCCTGGTTCATAACGATCCCGCAATACGTTAGCAAAATTCGTAGTGCGATCGCCCTTACTTATTGGTTGGGTTGAAGCAAGGAAACCCAACCTCTTTTTCCACTCACAATCTTATCCATTTCTACTATTCTAATGTAAAGATTATACGAATAGCGATCGCCTATGGCACTCTTCGGGAACACGCCCTATGCTAACTTTCAGTTCCACTTACAAATATTGATCCGCTTTTAGTTTTCACTTAAGCCACAAACTTAGGAGGTAAGATGACCGAGAATCGAAAGCCAGAAAAAGCAAAAGATTTCCGCGAAAAGTTCCTGCAAATATCAGGTAAGGTCTTTGAAGTTCTTGGGAAAATCATCAAATGGTGGTTTTGGCTCACAATGTTTGGACTTGGATTAATATTTTGGCTTCTCGACCTTTGGTTAGGGGATGGTAGTAATCCAGTCCCTTCTCCTTGGGATAAGAAGCGACCTGAGTTCGATCCATATCAGTTCCGCAATGAGTTAGAGAATGCTACGGTTGAACAAATTATTAACCAGTTTAACGAAAAATTTGAAAAAAATGAAAACCGCAATAAGCTAGAACCTGAAGAGAAAAGAGTGATCCGCAAAATCAAAGGTTTAGACCGCTCAAAGTTGCGGTCTCAAATTGTGAGAGATAATTTAGACCAAGACGAACTTGAAATACTTTTTTTGTTGCTTTTAAAAATACTTAGTGGTGACTTGGGGTAATTTTATGGGAATGGGACAGTGGACAAATCAGGTAGTTACAGCAGGCTCCGTCTTTCATAAGAGGTACAATATTCAGCCTGGTGAGTATTGGATGATGTACGATCAATATGCACAAGAGTTTCTTATCAAAGATGTTAAAACAGGTAAAATTATAAAGAGAGAATCACTTAGTTCACCATTAGACCTTGCTATGGTGATATCGCATTTGCATATATCTGAGAAAATAGATCCAGAAATAGCTAAAGCTCTCGAACGAGGAGAAACGCCTAGAACTACAGAACTCATAGACCATCATATTATTCCAGTTCATCTTTGGGATAAATCTGAATTAATAAAACAGGTAGTGAGAATTACAAATATAGATATGAATGCTTCGGAAAATATAATACCATTACCACATAAAATTCACAAGTCATATCATGGTTTTAAATCAGGGTATTCCGAAATGGTACTTGAGCGTCTTCGAGATGAATGGAACATTCTTGTAAATGATAATAAGCATAACAATCCGGTTGAGGTTGAAGAAACTTTACTTGCACTCATAGCTGCTATTAGAGATGATTTAGAAGATTTAGTACAAGAAGAAACCTCTATAAAAGATGGGTATAGTGTAAAACTTTTTAATATGTTTAAAAAGCCGAAGTATAATTAAATAAAGCAACTAGGTTAGTCAAGTAATTCTCCTGTCTCATACTAACATCTTATTTCACGCATTGATATCGCACCTCTTCCATATTCCCTTAACCCTCGTCACCCCAACCTCTGTTTCCACTGACAATCCGAGAATAAGCATTTAATTGGGATTTAGCGAGCGAGTTTCCAAGGGGAAATCAAGGGTTTCAGACTACTACCTAACAACCGACCTGATTATTGTTACCTTCGCCGAAAAGGCTAATATAAAAAATTCCATAAGAATAGCCGAAATTTCTGGTAATATATAGCGCGTACTTGAATCAAACAGTCTACATTTGTGGAAAGAATTCCAAACGAGGCCTTAGTAGTTCGTGGCGGTCGTAATCGCCCAGAAGATATTAGACGCAGCACCGGAACTCACCCCAGTGGTATCACGGGTATTTCTGTAGAATGTGCAGTAGAATTATCTGTAGCAGAGTTAGCAATGACCATCCCTCATGCACAAGTTGGTGTGACGATAGTGGTGAGGTGCGATCGTCCAATGGAGATGTCATCCGCACGAATGGTAGAAGCCAAAATCATGCAACCTTAACTGGTTTAACACCAGAACAAGCAAGTCTGCTGCTGACACCAACGATTCCTAACCCATCACAACAATCATCCTGAGTGGAGCAAAAATATGAATTATCCCAGAATCTTTGCAGACTTTCATAATGCTGATGAGCAGGGTCGGCTTCGCCTAAATTGTATTGGTACAATTGAAGATTTGAGTCTCCAAAATATTAAATTGCAAGATGGTCAATTGCTAGCATTTTATGACGAAGAGTTAGAAGTTGATGGCGTGGTGCAATATTCAGAAGAGGAAAATCTTTGGGTTGCAGCAATTGATTGGAAGCAAATTAAGCAGGTAGAAGAGCTGCTTGTTCAAGCAACAGTCTAGTTCGATCGCCCTTCGCACCAAATACCAAACACTGCGATGATTCTACGGAGTGCGATCGACAGAATAAATGAGAAGTAAAATCTCACCAATTTGCTGCCCAAAGAATAGTAATATCACTGTATTGCTTGAACATTGAATCAGCACTCACCAGCGTCATCTCCTCGATCTGAGCCTGGGCAATTAGCATTCGATCAAATGGATCTCGATGATGTAATGGTAACGCAGCCGCTCGCAGGGCATGAGGAGCTGTAATTTCCAGCGATCGCACATCTAACTGTATCATCCGCGTCGAAATGTAGGTATCTATTGGTTCTGGCAGTGGCAACTTTCCGATCGCAACTTTGATACCCATTTCCCAGATACTAGCAACAGAAAACCACAATTCGTTGGTTTCATCTGCAATCTGTGCGATCGCCTCCTCATTCAATCGCTCTGGTTGGGCAAACCACCACAAAAAGCACTGCGTATCCAGTAATAGTTTCACTCTTCATCCCCCTCGAATGCAGTCAAAATCTCTTTTGGCAAAGGATCGTTAAAGTCCTCTGGTAAAACAAATCTCCCTCGATCTTGCCCTAAACTAGCTCGTCGATTAGATGAAGTACGAAACGGCACCAACTTCGCGATAGGGATGTCTCCGTTTGCAATAATGATTTCTTCTCCCAATTCTACACGCAACAATAGTAGTGAGAGATTTGTTTTAGCTTGATGGATATTTACAGTTTCCATGCTCTTAAAAAATTAAGTCTATAAGTTAAGTTTAGTCCGATGGTGAGAGTTCTGCAAGATCGAGTTTATGAATGCTTTACAACTACCACCCGGTGCCATACTCTCACCAAAATTCATAGCGATCGCCCTTTGTTTTTTCAGATATGCGATCGCCTAAAATGAAAGACCGATCGCCCTTCACGCCAAATACCAAACACTGCGATGATTGTATGGAGTACGATCGCCCTTCGCACCAAATACCAAACACTGCGATGGTTGTACGAGTCGCGATCGCCCTTCACGCATCAAGACCGATCGCCCTTGGCACCAAATACCAAACAGTGCGATCGTTGTACGGAGTGCGATCGCCCTTGGCACCAAATACCAAACACTGCGATCGTTGTACGGAGTGCGATCGCTTGAGTTAAAAAAGAGCGATCGACACTCGTTATAATCGAAGTATCAATCCTCCACCAGATGCCGCGATGACCATCAAAGAACTCCTCATCCAAGAAATCGATAGCACCCCTGACGAACTGCTTGCGGATCTTCTCAGCTTGGTGCGATCGCTCAAATCGCCTCTACACCCCCAACTCAATACCTACGAACAACTCCTAGAACGAATCGACTACCTCGAAACCATCATCGGCATCCGCAAAGGGCTCGAAAGTTTCGATCGAGGTGAAGGAATCCCAGTCGATCGAGCTATGACAGCACTACAGCAGCAGTTCAACATTCTTCAGAGTCTATGAGTTCCTAGAAGTCAGTCACATTGACATTTTTGATTTTCGCCATTTTGCCCTAAATAGTAAAGTAGAGCAGTAAGCTAGGCAATTGCCAACCTCCCTCTTCTGGTTGAGAGTAGAATAGATATATGAAGTTTCAGTGGGACTCAAACAAAGCCAGTAGTAATGCCAAAAAGCATGGTGTTTCTTTTGAAGAAGCTGTCACTGTCTTCGGAGATCCACTGGCTATTACAATTTCTGACCCTAACCACTCTGTAGGTGAGTTCCGTCTTTTAACGATCGGTCAGTCAAATTTACAGCGCCTTTTTGTTGTGTCCCATACAGAACGAGAAGGTGAAGTGCGTTTAATCAGCGCCCGTTTAGCCACCCGACAAGAGAGAAAAAGCTATGAGTCAGGAACCTGAAGTAACAATTAATGACGAGATGAGACCTGAATACGATTTTTCAGGTGGTGTTCGTGGCAAATACTATGAAGCCTATATGAAATCAAGTAATGTTGTGATTCTCGATCCAGACGTAGCAGAAATATTTCGAGACTCAGCTTCTGTCAATGAAGCGTTGCGATTGCTGGCAAAAATTGCCAAGTCTGTCACTGTCTAAATAGCGCACAGAGCACAACAAATCAGATCCGAAAGTTTCCAGGTTATCTGTGCTTGCATAGGTGGAAATCAAGGGGTGGCGCGATCGCCCTTCGCAGCAAATACCAAACACTGCGATGATTGCACGAGTTGCAATACTAATGCAAAAACTTGCGGACTTGATATTCGCGGCTTTCCGCGATCGGCATTTGCAACTCGCCCATTTGGGCATCCAGCTCATCTATGGTGCTTTGCGGCACTGATTTCCACAACTCTCTAGTTTCCCAGCGAATCAGCATCACCACCTCACTTTGTACCGGATCTACCCAAGTTTCCTTGCCCAAAAAACCGGAAAAACTTTTTAGTCCCGCTGTCCAAACTTCCTCATCTCGTTGAATAAAAGCCTCCCACTTTTCTTGAGGCACTTTAAATTTAAGCCACTCGATTACCATATTATTTACCTGTTATGAATCGCTGATTAATCCTCACCGATCGCAATTTTAACTATCAACTCAGTTCCCTGCCCCGGACGAGAAACACATTGCAACTCACCGCCATGCTTTTCTACTACCAAATGCTGGGAGATTGCCAAACCCAAACCAGTGCTCGTAGCCTGACATTTAGTGGTAAATAAAGGGTCAAAGATGCAGCAGAGGACTTCTTCCGTCATGCCGGGGCCGTTGTCGCTAATGGCGATCGCCACTTCGCTTTCCCCTACAACTTCCGTCCGAATCCGAATTTCGGGATTGAATACTTCAGCTCTCGATTTGCCCGCAGACAAGCAAGAATGATTTTGCATTGTACCATACTTTTCGGGATTTCTCCCCCCTTCTTCCAAAGCGTCGATCGCATTTGTCAGCAAGTGCATGAACACTTGATTTAACTGTCCCGCATAGCAGCGGATTCGCGGCAAATCCCCGTATTCCTTGATCAGATTAATTCCCGGGCGTCCCCCCTTAGCTTGCAGGCGATTTTGCAAAATCAGCACAGTGCTGTCCAAACCTTCATGGATATCTACGGGCTTCATTTCGGCTTCGTCGGTACGCGAGAACAAGCGGAGCGATCGCACGACATCCCGAATCCTTTCCGAACCCACTTTCATCGAATTAATCAGTTTTGGTAAGTCTTTTTTTATAAATTCTAAGTCTAATTCTTCCATCAAATCTTGAATTTCCGGCGCTGGATCGGGATAATATCTTTGGTAAAGCTCGATCGAGCGCAGCAGTTCTTCGATGTAGCCCGTCGCGTGGCTGACATTGCCGGAAATAAAACTAACTGGATTGTTAATTTCGTGCGCTATTCCAGCTACCAACTGCCCCAGAGATGACATTTTTTCTGTTTGAATCAGTTGAGTTTGAGTTTGCTGCAAAACTAACAGCGTCTGCTCTAATTTCGACGCTTGCTGGCGCAGGCGTTCTTCCGATTCTTGTAAAGCTAACAGAGATTGTTTGCTTTCTGTAATGTCCAATCCGACAAATACCGCCGCTGTACTTTTTTGATATTTTTGAGCGACAATTAAATAAGTTTTATTTTCTCCTCTGATGCTCGCTGTTATTTCTTGAGAAATCTTTTTTTTGGAACTGGAAAAAAAATCGTATACTAAATCGTTAAATTTGGGACTTGTATCTAAAAAACCGACTTTTTGACCCGTAAATAGTTCGGCAGGCATTTGGTAAGCGCTAGCTAAATGTCGGTTTACTCCCAAGTAGCGCAAATCGGAACTTACCCACGAAACTAATCCGGGCACCGCGTCCAAGACGGCTTGAAGTTGCTCTTTCGCCTCTAAAAGGGCTGATTCTGCGGCTTGGCGAGCCGAAATGTCGCGGGCGATCGCGCAGCGGTATTCGCAGCCGCCGTATTCTAAATAATTGACTTTAACTTCGACAGGAAAACTGGCGCCACTTTTGGTTTTGTAACTGGTTTTAAAAGTAAGGTTGCTTTGCTGTTTGAGTCGCTCCCAGCGCTCCGGCCAATCCGATGCTGATAACTGCGAATCGATGTCGCTAACTGTCAGGTTTAGCAGTTGCGATTCCGAGTAGCCAAAAAGATCGGAAGCGGCTTTGTTTGCGTAGCAAATTTGACCGTCGGAAGTTGCAAAAAAGACTGTATCAGCAGCATTGTCGAGGGCAATTTTAGTTAGTTGCGGTCTTGTTTCTAACTGCTTGCTGTTAACATCGGATGAAAATTTATTGTATAAATTTGTTTGGGCCAGATCCTCAGCTATCTCAGAGGCAAACAAAATCAAACCGCCGATCGCACCACAGCTATTTTTCCAAGGATGAAATACCCATTTTAGCGGCGCGCTGACTGCACTTTCGGTTTCTTCCGCTACAGATACGGTCGATCGCCCTACCGCAAACTCGCTGTATTCCACAACACCATCCAAACAAGCCCGGGCATTTTGCTGCCAATATTCCGGCAGATTCGGGAACAGTTCCCAATGAGACCGACCGATCGCCGGACGGCCACCCAACCCGCAATCTGTTTCCCAGCGACGGGAAACTGCAAGATAGCGCATTTCACAATCTACCATTGCTGCTGCGTCGGCGGAGCGCTCCACCAACCGCCGAAATCTGTCTTTACTCTCGCACACGGCTGCCTCTGCGGGTTGTTGGGCGATCGGGATTGTCCCGTCGGCATACCTTCCCAGTCGAATTTTTTGCTTAACTGGCTTAGTTTGCACGGTTGGGGATTTCCTCATAGCTGTTAAGTTTGAAAAATTTTGTTTGAGACCAAAAATGCTGTTCCCCTGATTTGCTCGATCGGGCGATACCCATAGAGGGTGTCACCCATCATTGATATCATTTTTGATGGGATGTGTCCATAGGTACTCAAAAAATTGTTCCTCGAACTTTGCGAGATTCCAAAAATTCCCTCGCGATTGTTTCGTATGTGAAGTCGTACAGCCAGTGCTAACACATAGATTTCTTAAAAATTTAAGTATTCGCTCAAACAAATTTGTGCGTAAATTCACTGGTAAAGTCCACTCTTCCTTTCCGCAACATTGCAGGATCTAATCTTTCAGTGGTGTTGCAAGTCATCAAAACTACCAGTTTTTGCTGGAATTGAATACCGTGTTCGTCGATGACGCTTTGATACAAAGTTCCATCCAGCAAACTCAAAATATGCTCGGTTTTGTTAGTGTATTGGGCTGCTGCGGTCGATCGATCTTGAGCCAAATTATCAGCCTCATTGATAATGATGCAAATCCGCTCCAAATAACTCGGCGGCACAAAATTTTCCACCGCATCATGATCTAAGATAAAAATTATATAACCAAGCGGCACTAAAATTTCCTTTGCTACCGCTTGCGTCCAGGCAGTTTTGCCAGTCCCCGGTTCGCCGCTAACCAAAACAGCCAACTGATTTTGATCCAGAATTGCCTGCTGAACTGTATCCGTAAAACTTTGAACTTCCTCCGTAAAAGTCCGAATTGGGAACAGACTGTGAACCTGTCCGACGCGGCTTTTGTACCCGCTCAAAATCACCGCTAAATTGTAAGTTGCCTTGCTAACTAGCGGCGCCATATCTTGACAAATCAAAGTGTAGCAGCGTCTTCCCCTATCGTAGCTGTCAATTTGCAGCCAACAGCCGCATCCGGCCCAATAAGCATAAACAGTACCCAAAACTTCCAAGCGTTCCCAGTTAATAAATCGCTCCGGCGGATAAGAAAAATGCCGTTCCATAAAAGACTGGGTAATCGCATCCGGTTTTCCCAGTAAATCCAGAACTTTTAAAACAGTAATCTCTTGGAGTTTGTTGAGAACATAGTCGATAGGAATGCTACTGCGGCTGACCGATTGAACCACGGGCGTTTCGGTAACTAAAACGTCTTTGTAGCGGTAATCTGGGTAAACTGGCTGCGGAGTAATGTAATCCCAAAACTCATCGATTTCGTAGCGCGTATTTTCCGAAAATACATTTAAGACATTTGCCAACCAACTATATTGTTGGCGTCCCATTGCATCCGCGATATCGCTGGCTACATCTAAGGTTCTTTGAGCTAATTCCTTGGGATCGGTAGATGCTATATGCAGGAAGTGCTGCCAGTCAAATTCCCGATATAGAGGTCGCCAGCCAGAGCCTAGCAGCCCTCGATTTTGAGGAGTGTTTTGTTGATTAAAGTTGTTTTCGCGATCGTTCATATTTGGGAATTGGGAATTGAGAATTGGGAATTGTAATTGGGAATTGGGAATTGGGGACGCTCGCCAATAACAAATAATAACAGGACTTACGCAGAAGCGACCTATGTATGGTGCTATAAAGCCGCGCACCTTACCGCTATAAGTAGCGCGTCAAACCACTTTTTGCGTATGTCCCGAACAAACAACTAATCACAAATAACTAATAACTTACTTTCAGATAATTTGAGGGTACGAAATCTACTAGCCAAACGTTGTTTTCCGAGCAGTAAAAAGTATGACCGTCGCGCTGCATTGCGGCGCAGTCTACAGTAAAAATGGCTGGGTTGCCGTGTCTTGCACCTACTTTTTGGGCTGTCTGGATATCCGCCGACAAATGAACGTGATGCCGCGACATTTTGCTAATTCCTTGCTTGAGTATTGATTCCACTGCACCGCTACCTGTTCCGTGATACAAGATATCGGGAGGAACGGCTGGTTCTAACTGCAAGTCAATCTCTACACTGTGTCCTTGATTGGCGCGAATCCTAGTCCCCGTTTCGTCGAATGAAAAGCGCTGTTTGTCATTTTCGGCAACTACTTCTTTTAGTTCCGCAAGCTGAATGGCAAAGTTATGTTTTTGGCACGCAGCGAGGAGTTCGCTAACAGGAACCCAGCCGCCGGGAGCGAGTTTAATGCCGATGCGTTCCGGGGCGTGGCGCAGGTGCCGGCTGAGATATTTGCTGATTTTGACCGTTCGTGAATTATTCATGTCATTGATTAAATTAATTAGCTTTTTACTCCCCCAAAAATCGCAAAATTGAGATAGCGCCAGTGACATCCTGCGTCGGCAAAACCAGCTTCTGCAAGCCACTCGATCTGCTCTTCCACAGAGGAGGGAATATCTTCTTTTAGATAGTTTTCAAACCAGGCTGCATCGTCTTCTCCGTTAGCTTTCATGTACTGCCGCCACAACTCTTCGTATTGCTCAGTCAGCCTGGGAGTAGCACCTGTGACAATATCTCGAATGAGCAAGATTCCTCCTGAATTCAGTGACTGAAAAAGTTTCTTAAATAGCGTTTGTTTTCCGGCGCCGTCGAGGTGGTGGATTGCCAATCCTGAAACTACCAAATCGTAGCCGCTGCCGAAATCGTCTTCGGCGAAGTTTCCCTGCTGCAATATCAGCCGTTCTTGGAAAGCGGACAAGTTAGTTTTGCAAATTTTTAGCATATTTTCCGCCATGTCAAAGGCGGCGACTTTTGCTTGCGGAAATGCTTGCAGGATCAGAGCCGAAAGTATACCTGTCCCCGCACCTAAATCCAGAACTTTTATGTTAGTATTTGTTTCAAAAGGGATTAACTGCAATATTAAATCGTGTTGCTCGCAATAGTACGGAATGAGGCGGGGAATTAACCCGTCATAATCAAAGGCTCTTTGTTCAAAGTGCTGGCGTACAGTGTCTAAATTCACAGACAATTTTCCTCAAAGTGTTAATAGTTGAGTGCGTTAATTGAGTTGGACTGCTCTCTCATTTAAAAATATATTACATTTATAATACAAAAAATGTACAGCGCTGTCAAGATGTAAAAAAAAAATATTTTTCAAAAGTTGCGGCGATCGCAAAACACGGAGTTTTTTCGCCCTTTTCCCGCCAATTTTTTGGGTAAACTGAAGCTCTGCACGCATATCTGCCCGATCGCAGATGAGGGAGAATGCCGCAGGATCGATCGCCTGCGAAAGAGGAGATTTTGTGCCAGATGCGGGAGGGTAATTGCGAGCAAAAACATGACGTTTTACCGATCGCCCGATCGCGCTCTCTGCGAGAAAATGTGTCTTCAGATTGACAAAGTTTAGCCCAACTGTAAATAAAATTTGATGTGACTCCCGAATGAATGTGCCGACAGCCGAGTTTTTATGAAAGTCAAGAGATACAAAATATTGCACCCGCCAGCGGGGGCAAAAAAAACAGCGATAATGAATCAGGATGCGAGTAGATTAGCTGTCAGCCATCAGGGAAAAATAGAAGCAATGGAAATCGAACAGCGGAGTAACGATCGGGTCGATCGCCAGCAACCGGACGCGCCGGATCGCCTTGACCAAATTTCTACGACAAAAGAACAAGATTCGTTGCTGCAAGAATGTTTAGATTTTAAAGGAGCGATCGACCGATCGGCACTTGTGGTGAGGACGGACGCCCGAGGCCGCATCGACTACGTTAGCGATCGAGTTTGTCGCATCTCTAACTATTCGCGCACCGAACTGATCGGCTGTCACTTCAGCATCCTCCACTCGGAATACAAGTCTTCGGAATTAATCAAAAATCTGCGGTCAACTGTTGCCAAAAATGAAGTTTGGCAAGGAGAAATTAAGACTAAAGCCAAGAATGGCAGCGATTGTTGGGTGTACTCCGCAGTGGTTCCGGTGCTGGACTCCAACGGAAAACCCTGTCAGTATTTGGCGATCGGATTCGACATCACCGATCGCAAAGCCCTTGAAGCAGCCCAGACCGCAGCCAACCGCACCAAAGACGAATTTTTGGCGATGGTCTCCCACGAACTGCGATCGCCCCTGAGCGCGATTTTGGGATGGGTGCAGCTAGCTCGATCGCGCAACTCAAACGAAGCCACCACCAGCCGCGCTTTGGAAATCATCGAGCGCAACGCCAGATTGCAAAACCAGCAAATAGACAATCTCCTCGACCTTTCCCGGCTGCTGCGAGGTAAAGTCCACCTGAACATCGGTCGGGTTCACCTCCCGTCTGTCATCGAATCTGCGATCCAGACTCTCGGCCCCGCCGCCCTTGCCAAAAACATCCGCGTCGAAACACATTTCTACCCCGCCGTCAGCTACATTTTCGCAGATGCAGAACGCTTGCAGCAAATAGTTTGGAACCTCCTTGTCAACGCCATCAAATTCACACCAGAATCGACTTCAGGCTCAGTAGAAGTGCGGATCGAGCCTACCCCATCAGGCACCTTGATTCGCGTCAGCGACAGCGGTTGCGGGATCGACCCCAAATTTATGCCCTACATCTTTGACTACTTCCGCCCCACAGATAGCTGGAATGCCAAGGAACAGCACCGGCTCGGGCTGGGACTCTCGATTGTGCGGCAGTTGGTGGAACTGCACGGGGGAACTGTTTGGGCGGCGAGTCCCGGGCTGGGAAGGGGGGCGACGTTTGGCGTGCTGCTACCGATCGCGAGTCGCAAAAATGCGCCCGACGATCGCACTGCGGCGATCGGCCGTTTCCCCGAAAAGCACTCCCCATCAACTTCCCAACCCCTAACCGGAAAGCAAGTTCTGGTGGTTGAAAGCAACATCGAGATCCGGGATTTTCTGAAAACGGCGCTCCAAGCATTTGGAGCTCAGGTAACAGCCGTGGGTAACACCAGCGAAGCGATGGCCGAGTTAAAACAGTCGCGCCCCGACGTGTTGGTCAGCGATATGGCGATTCCCTCCGACGACGGCTGCGATTTGATCCGCCGCGTCAGAGCAATGGAAATGTCCGAGCAAAGGGAACTGCTGCCGGCGGTAGCGCTGACCGGAGGCGTCCGCGAGGAGGATTCCGCCTCGGCACTGGAGGCAGGGTTTCAGAGGCATTTGTCGAAGCCGGTGTCCCCGAATCAGTTGGTGAGCGCGATCGCCCAATTGGCCGGACTGACTGAATCCAACTCTGGAGATGTCGGGGCGATTCCCTACGGGATAGCTCCGCTTCACGCGCTCCCGGCCCCGCTACCGGAACATCACAGTTTTGAAGACCAAAATAACGCGGAACTTTTAACAGCAGACAACCGAGAATTACCGCTGTTACTGGTAGTAGAAGACAACAACTTCTTGCTGGCTTACCTGCAAAGTTTATTGGCTCCGTACTATCGAGTAGCCGTGGCTGTAGACGGAATTGAAGGTTTGGAAAAAGCCAAAATATTGCAGCCAAATTTGATATTGAGCGACCAAATCATGCCCAGACAAAACGGACTAGATTTGCTTAAGGAGATTCGGAACACACCTGAGTTGAGTTCGACTCCGGTGATTTTTTTGACAGCGCGATCGGGGATGGAAGCTCGGATCGAAAGTTTGGATGCCGGTGCTGACGATTATATTTCTAAACCCTTTGACGAGAGGGAACTGCTGGCGAGAGTCAGAAATTTGCTCAGAACCCACGCAGCCGAACAGCAGTTGACGGTGCTCAACCGTCAGTTGCAGCAGCAGAAACAGCAGTTAGAAAAAGCGAATCAAGCCTTGCAGTATTTGGCAAGTTACGACAGTTTGACTGAAGTAAGAAACCGCCGCTTTTTTAATGACTATATGGATACGGAATGGCGGCGTTTGGCGAGGGAAGAAGCACCACTGTCTTTGATTATGTGCGACATCGATTATTTCAAACTTTACAACGACACTTACGGCCACCAAGCGGGGGATGAATGTTTGCGGCAAGTGGCGCAGGTTCTTAGCGGTTCTGTAAAGCGATCGGCCGATTTAGTAGCGCGTTACGGTGGAGAAGAATTTGCGATAGTTTTGCCGAATACGGATATTGAAGGTGCCGCTTGCGTAGCTGAAACCATCGGTCAACAGGTGCGGGGTTTGCGGATAGTTCACGCTAAGTCTGCTGTTAGCGAATACGTGACGCTGAGTTTGGGTGTAGCTTGCTGCATTCCAGCGCCGATGTCGCAGCCAGGGGCGCTAATTGCGATCGCCGATGAGTCGCTTTACCGCGCCAAAAAGGCTGGGCGCGATCGGGTTTCAGTTGCCACATTTTTAGGATAATATATATTAGTTAAAGGAGGTCATGCTATGACGATAACATTAGATAAACCCAAAGACCAACGGTTAATTCACTCCGGGATTAATTGGCAACAATTCAAACTAATCGAACAGGGATTTTCTGACTCCCCCGGAATTAGACTGTTTTATTTCAAAGGTGAGGTAGAAATTTTGGCTGTTTCGCAAGAACATGAATCATTCAGCAGGACGATCGCAGGTTTGCTGATGGAATACTTTGTTGAAAAAGACATCGAGTTTAACCCCTTGGGTAGCTTTACTCAAGAGAAGGCACAGAAAGCTTCTGTGCAATCTGACGAATCTTTTTTGATTGGAAAATCAATAGGTAAAACCCCCGATCTAGCCATCGAAGTTGTATTTACTAGCGGTAACGAGAGTAAATTGAATCGCTATCAAGCCTTGGGAGTCCCCGAAGTTTGGTTTTGGGAAGATCGATTGTTTGGTTTGTATCATTTGCGATCGCACGGCTATGAAAAAATTGCCCAAAGCGAAATATTGCCAGATTTAGATATTAATTTATTGTCTCGCTGTCTGCTGATGGCTTCTAGGGTTGAAGCACTTAAAGAATTTCGGCGCGGCATTTCTGGGGTTTAGACAAAAAAAGCAATGTCGGACACGACAGTGCCGTATCCTCAGTTTATATCATTCCGATGAAGAGCAAGATCGGACACGGCAGTGCCGTTTCCCTACCGCAATCAATTGTAGGCATATAGCACTGCCGTATCCGACCTTTATCACTCATTTTATGTTAACCGCTGCAACCCAGAACCATCAACATTCATCACATACAAACTAGGATTCTCTCCTCCCAATTTTATAAAAGCAAATTTTTTACCATCCGGCGACCAAACTACATTTTGCACCGAACTATCTTGTTTTAAAAGTTTGAGATTTGAGCCATCTGCATTCATCAAACAAATCGAATTTGGGTTTTCACCAGCGCGACAAATAAAGGCAATCCGTTGCGAATCCGGCGACCAAACCGCATTATATCCAGTTGCGAGTTTTTGAGGTTTACTCGTTCCATCCGCATTCACCACCCAAATACTTTGTACGCCTTCTACGAGGTTTTTGTTCTGTTTATTGTTGTTGTGATAGAGAACTTGCTTGCCATTTGGCGACCAAGTTGCTTGATAATCCCACGGACTGCTGGGTAATTTTCGGGGTTTACCAGATGCATCTGAATTCATTACCCAAAAAGTCGAATTATCACCGTCATCGGAGTTGCCAAATCGACCTTTAGTATAGAGAATCTGCTGGTGATTTGGCGACCAACTAGGGCTGTGTTCTTCCCCATTTCCTGATAAATAGGTTCTGTTTAAATCGTCTGCATCCATCAAAAAAATTCCTTTGGGCAAAAAAGCTATTTCTTTGCCATCCGGCCGTTGATTGACGAAATTTGTACCGTCTGGTGACAGTTTTTTCCAATTTTCATCGGAGACAAAAGTAGGATTGTAACCGTCGGAATTCATAAAATAGCGGTCTGAATCGGGTAGAGGTTGATTGTCAGCAGCTAATAAAAAAATCCTTTGTCCATCGGGCGAGAAGATTGGAGAATGGGAACTTCTGTTTGGCAGATTTGTGAGGCGCTTGAGTTTTGGACGATCGACCTTGATCTGGTAAATTTCTGCCTTTCCCAAAAAAGGAGTTGCCGAAAAAAGTAGTGTTTGTCCGTCTGGAGACCACACAGGCGTGGAGTTTTGGACTTTGTAGCGAGATTCTAGGGCGATCCAAAGGGCGATCGGGATTGAGATAGTACAGATGACCGCCAACCCGATCAAAACCTGTTTAACAGACGGAAAAGTAGGCATGGTTTGAATTTAACGGCTAATATTATTTTCGGCGCTTCTATAATGATTTGCTGGCGGAAACTCATAGCGCGATCGGTTATGCTTGATTAGCGATCGTAGCAAAGTTCGCTAGGCCCTCCCAGAATTGCGCCCCGCTGTTTGAGCATCTGTTTTTGGGTTGGTGTAAAATCAGGATTTCCCTCCAATATTGTGATTCTTGCACCATCTAACTTCGCTCCATCTAACTTGATTTGATTGCTGGAAAGAAAGCACATTTTGGCATTTCTCAAATCGGCCTCACTGAAATCTGCATTCACCGTTTTCGTATTTGTGAGTGTCGCACCGAATAAGTTAGCATTTTGCAAATTTGCACCGCTCAATTCAGCATTAACTAAGTAGGCATTTTGCAAATTAGCGTTCTGAAGTTGAGCATTGGCTAAAATGACATTCGGTAGACCAGCATTGATTAAATTTGATTCTCTCAAATTAGCACCTTGAAAGTTGGGACGGCTTCCCGGAGTATTACTTGTGCCGCTCAAATTTGCTTTTCTGAGATTGGTATTCCTGAAATTTGCACCGGAAATATTGGAGTTTCTGAGGTTAGCTCCTTCAAATTCGGCATCACTAAAATCTGGTCTTGCGAATGCAAATACACAATTAGTACACTGCTTGGTTAAACGAAATCGTATCGGATCTAGCAGACTAAAGAATAGGAGAAATCCCATGAATAACAGAGAGCAAAGTATGCCGATCGCGATCGCAATTCCCATCAAAGACTGAAGCAAAGTCGGATAGCCATATAAGTTGATATATTTCATCGCTGAAACAGCAAGAATAACACCGATCGCAATTCCGATCAAAATCAACATAAAACCACTAAGTAAACAACGATTTTCTTTTTCGGGTGTGAACTACCAGTAGCAGATAAAACCATTTTCTTGTCTAAGTTCTGTCAGTGCGATCGCCTGAATAGATATACTGTCAAGGCAATTATAGCCAATAGTAGAGGAGAACCCCAAAAAACATAAAAAAACCATACGAAGAAAGCCCATTTCCAGCGTTCTTCCCACGGGATATATTCTTGTACTGTGTTATCGTACCAATAAGGGTCTATACAAACTACAACATAGGCGATCGCATATACGATCAACGCATAAGAGACAACAATTAAAATGATTCGCTGGCGCAGATTCATATTTTTCTGTCAACTTTGCATTTCATTTTTGTAAATATATTCGTAGGGGCGAAGCCCTTCCAAAATATCGCACTTCCAATCCTAATACAAAAGTTATCAAACCTGGCTCTTGACGTTTTTGTAGCATATTCGTATTATAAAATTGACGGGAAGTGCGATCGACCTGTCAACACCAGTAAACAAAATTAACAAAAAAATTATGCAACCGATTAGACAAGGCGACGTAATTCTCACCCCCACAGAGCAAATTCAAGGACAAAAACAGCCTCACCTCACACTCGCAAAAGGTGAAGTAACTGGACATTCTCACCGCATTGTTGAGGGACAAGCTGAACTGTACGAAAAAGACGGCACGCTGTATTTGCGAGTGCTTTCGCCGACAGCTTTGCTGAGTCATGAAGAACACCATGCGATCGCGATTCCCGAAGGTAATTGGATGGTGCGAATTCAGCGGGAATATGAGCCTCAAGGTTGGCGGTATGTCACAGACTAAGCTTAAAAAACTGACGCCAGCACAAGAGGCTTTGATTCCAGTTTATCAGGATAAGTGGAGAGCGATCGCGCTTTCCACAGGCCCGATAGATCGATCGCAAGCTGCGGAAACAATTAAAGCTGCTTATGCACTAATTGGGAAAAAACCACCGGAAGTCGTTTTTTGCGATCGTCCTTACCAAGCTGCTGATATAGTTGTTAATCACATTGACAATCCAAGGAGTCTACTACGGTGTCAATTGGAAATCAAACTGCGCAGCGAATTAGGAAAACAATTACGGAGTTATCTGCGAAGCGAACTAGAAAGCCAACTGCATAGACAATTACAAAATCAACTAGAAAATCAACTTTACAATGGACTAGAAAGGCAATTCTGGTCGTCTCAGCGCGAGGATTTAGCTCGTGAAGTATCAATAAATTTATCACAACAATTCAGCGGTCAACGTAGTAGAAAAATCCACTGGGAGACACTAGGAAAACAACTCAATAATTGTATTCAACCAGAATTGTGGGCTGCTGGTGGCAGTTTGTTAGATTTTTGTATTTCCGTTTTAAATTTACCTCATTCCTACGGCAGGAATTGGATAGTTTTTCAATCGCTTGTGCGGGATTGCGGCTGGATCTATCCCTATGACAATGTGTGTGTTGTCTGCGAAAAGCCGATCGCCCTTTGTGTTGATAGCGATTGTCGCTTGCACGGCGAAGGAACGCCCGCAGTACAATTTGCTGACGGTTTTTCGATTTACGCCTACCACGGCGTGATTTTGCCCGAATGGTACGGCTATTTTCACCCGCACCAGTGGGAGTCTCAGTGGGTGTTAAAGGAACACAATGCAGAAGTTCGGCGCGCGTTAATTCAGGGCATTGGTTACGATCGCATAATTCAAGAATTAAAGGTGACAGAGTTAGATTACTGGGAGGAATATACTTTATTAAGCATTGATTTTGGGGATGATTCTGATGACGAGGGTAATTCAAAGCCGATTTATTTGTTAAAAATGACTTGTCCGAGTACGGGACACATTCACGCTTTGCGCGTGCCTCCTGAAGTGCGATCGGCATTAGAAGCAATTCGTTGGGTAAATTGGGGAATCGATCCAGCAGAATTTAGCATACAAACATAAATAACTGAAATTTTACCAAACTTAAATCGGAATTTACTATGTCAGAACAACCAGCAAAACAACCAATTAATTTCAGCAGCTTTGCCGACTGGTGCAAGCACAAAGATAGTCTTTTGCCAGCGGCAAGACATACCGTTGAAGTGCTGTTAGAACAGGCTGGTACTTCTGACTGTGATCAAGCTAAAAAGGTACTTTCAAACCTAACTAAACTGAATTTGTCTACCAATCAAATTACCGACATTACTCCGCTATCTAGACTCACCAACCTGACCGAACTGTATCTCTACAACAATCAAATTAGTGACCTTACTGGACTGTCAGCACTTATCAACCTGACCTATTTGGAACTTGAATTCAATCAAATTACTGATATTACTGGGCTATCAGCACTCACCAACCTCACCGCACTATCTCTCAGCAACAATCAAATTACCGATATTACTGGGCTATCAGCACTCACCAACCTCACCGAACTATCTCTCAGAGGCAATCAAATTAGCGACATCACTTCGCTGTCAGCACTTATTAACCTGACCTATTTGGAACTTCTCTCCAATGGCATTACCGATATTACTGGGTTGTCAGCACTCATCAAGCTGACCGAACTATCTCTCAGCAACAATCAAATTACCGACATCACCCCGCTGTCATTACTCACCAACTTGACCAAACTTTCTCTCGAAGGCAATCAAATTACCGAGATCGCTGGGCTGCCGGGACTCACCAACCTGATCGAACTTTGTCTCTACAGCAATCCAATTACCGAGTTAAATGTGTCAAGCGAAATTACACAGAAGTACCTGACTCTCTCTACAATGCCAATTGATACTCAAAAAGCTACAGAAACCGTCAAAAAAATCTATGTGGCTATTGGTAAAGAAACACCCCAAGTTATTGTGTGCAGCAGTCCGCAGGTCGCTTCTGTCAAACTCTGCCAACTACTCCAAACAGGAAGTATATCACAAGATCAAATGTCGGAAATAGCGACTGCAAACTCAAGATGGAGACAACCTTTGTTACGAGGTTTCTTTCCATGGGTGAACGTAGGATTTTCGGGTTTGACATTGTGTGAGGCTCTATCGAATGCAATACAACTAGAGCTGAATGCAGATGACATTTTGGATTTAGATTACATTTTGGTGTCAGAATTTCGGAAATTTCTCGAAAATGACCTAGAATCGCTTGGAGCTGATTTCCGCTCATGTTGTAACTATCTAGAGCCACTAAGTCCTACAAATCTAGTGAAGGAAATTCATGTAACTGAATTTTTGATATCAAAATTTGGTGTTACTCTCGACGAAAAAGCACGAGAATTACTTCGCTGCAAGCAACAGTTGTTCGAGGAATGCGGATGGATCTTGCCCTTTGAAAAAATTTGCATAATTTGCGATCGACCTTTGCATCTCCGTTTTGACAGCGAAAATCGGCTGCACGCTGAAGGAGAAAGTGCGATCGGCTTTGCAGACGGCTACAGTTTATACTTTCACCACGGTGTTAAACTGCCCGAACAATACGGAAAAGTACACCCCGATTTGTGGGAAGCACAATGGATTTTAGATGAATCAAATGCCGAACTGCGTCGATTGTTAATTCAGAGAATTGGGTACGATCGCATTTGCCAACAACTCCAAGCAGTAGAATTAGATAGTTGGCAAGAATATACGCTATTAAAAATTGATTTTGCGGATGATTTTAATGACGAGGGTAATGCAATCCCAGTTTATTTGTTAAAAATGACTTGTCCGAGTACGGGATTCATTCATGCTTTGCGAGTGCCGCCTGATGTAGAATCAGCGAAAGAGGCAATTCGTTGGGTAAATTGGGATATCGATCCAGAGGAGTTTTCCGTGCAAACATGAAGATTTGCGATCGCCGAAAGGTGAGACTACCAGATTATTTGCAATCGCCATAGCAAGGAAGATGAAACATCCAATTCTCAAAACATCTGCAACGATTTGCGCTGTATTAACAGCAGTAACTTTGATGTGGTTTCTCTCCGCATTGCCTTGTTTTGCCCAAGCAACACCAACACCGCAACTCGGCCCAACTAACCCCCAAGAACTAGAACTTTTTATTGATAACTTTTTTGCCAAAGAAATGAATAAACAGCACGTTCCCGGCGCAGTATTCACTCTGGTAAAAGATGGCAAAATATTTTTCAGCAAAGGCTACGGCTATGCGGATTTGGAACGTAAAATACCCGTAAATCCCGACAAAACACTGTTTCGCGTCGGTTCTATTTCCAAACTCTTCACCGCTACAGCAGTAATGCAGCTAGCGGAACAAGGTAAACTCAATTTAAATGATGATGTTAACCAGTATTTAAAACAGTTTAAAATTCCCAATACCTACCCCAAGCCGATCGCATTTACTCATCTGCTGACTCACACAGACGGTTTCGACTCTGGATGGGGTATCGGTGCATTTGCCCGCAGCGCATCCCAGATGATACCGTTAGGTGATTTTATCGCCAAACGCCTGCCGCCGCGCATTCTGCCGCCCGGTGAAGTGTTTCTCTACAGCGATGTGGGCATTAATTTAGCGGGCTACTTAGTTGAACAAATTTCCGGCATTCCCTTCGCCGAATACATCGACAAAAACATTTTGCAGCGGCTGAATATGCGCCGCACTAGCTTTTTGCAACCGCTACCGCCTCAACTAACATCCGATTTAGCTGTAGGCTACAAATACAAGAATGGCAGTTATCAGCGGCGGCCTTTTGCTTTTAGCAGCACTATTCCCGGTAACGCTTTGATGGCTACAGCTACAGACATAGCACATTTTGCGATCGCCCACTTAGAAAACGGCCGGTACGGAGACGCCCGCATCTTAAAGGAAGCGACAGCAGCAGAAATGCACAAACAACAATTCGCTGCTTATCCAGGTATGGTAGGTTCGGCTTACGGATTCTTTGAACGGAAGCCGAACCATCAGCGGGCGATCGTGCACAGCGGCCGCCATCCCGGATATACTAGCCAATTGTATTTACTGCCCGATCGCAATTTAGGATTTTTCGTATCCTGTAACAACAATCCCACTGCTTTAACCGACAATTTAGTTAACCAGTTTTTCGATCGCTACTATCCCGCAGAAAAGAAAGAAGACCCCATCCCCCAGCGCATCGCAAGTTCTCCAGAACACCTGCAAAAGTTAGAAGGCACTTATCGCTACGTTCACTATCCCCACCGCACTATTGAAAAACTAGCCGCAGTGTTTGGAGAAGCGCCGGAAGTTCGGACATTCGCAGGTCTTGACGGAACCCTATCACTTTACGTGCCAGAATTCAAGTCAGTTGAGATAAAACCGCTGTTATTTCGCTTTCTCTACTCCAACGATCGCATGGCATTTCGGCAGGACAAAGAAGGGCGGATTACTCATAAGTTTATCAGCGATTCAGTTTATACATCTTTGGAAAAGCTAGCATGGTTTGAAACCAGCGATTTTCAGTTGAAGCTGACTATTTTTTGTACGCTAACCTTTTGCAGTACCTGCATTCTGGCTCTGGTTCGCCGATTCCACCCAGCTTCCAACACTTCAAAAATAGCTGATTTAGCGCAGTTTGTAGCAGTTTTAGCGAGTGCCTTAAATCTGGTATTTTTGATTGGTATGGGCTTAGTTTTGTCTCAGGCTGATTTTTGGGAATTATTTTTTGGACTACCGGGGACAATCGCGCTGCTGTTGTTGATTCCACCCATAACCACTGGTCTGACACCGGGATTGGTTTTGTTTGCTTTTCTGGCTTGGAAAAATCAGTATCGATCGCTAATTTGGAGAATTTATTACTCTTTAATGGCGATCGCAGCCTGCGGATTTGTATCAGTTTTGATAAACTGGAATCTTTTAGGAATTAAACTGTAAGTAGAATAGGAATTACGCACTCCGCCCCAGAAACCGGGTTTTTTACAAAAATACGCGTTCTAGTGCTATGGATTCGCTGAAAAACCCGGTTTCTAACTACCCGCGCGATCGTCTAATCCATCAAACAGAAATCAACCCACCGCATTGTGCCAGTTCAAATGGTGGAATGCACAGACTATCAATTTAGCAAAAACTGTTAATAACATAAGAAATAAGCCCACCTTCAATCAAAGGTGAGCTAAATTCATGCCAGCTTACAGACAGCTAGGCAATCGGGTCTCTTAGCCGATTGACGTAAAAGTTGAGAAAAAGATCCGAATCTTCCGGAAAAACTTATCCCTAACAATTAAGCTTCAGTTTACCCAAGCCGATCAGGAAAATTTCGCCCGCAGCGATGTTTCCCTGAAACTAGGGAAATGCTGGAGCTTTAATTTTCCAGCATTTCCCAGCTCGATCGCGCATCGGAAACCGATTAGGCATCTTCATCGTGAGCAAAGCGGTGGAACAAGAAGTCTAGGGCGTAGTTCCGCAAATTGTAGTATTCTGGATCTTCCATCATTTGAACCCGATCGCGCGGACGCGGAAACGGAATCTCTAAAACTTCGCCAATTGTCGCCGCTGGGCCGTTAGTCATCATCACCAGTCGATCGGCTAAAAATAGCGCTTCATCAATGTCGTGAGTAATCATCAACACTGTACAACGGTGATCCGTCCAGATTTTCAGCAACTCTTCCTGCAATTCCTCCTTAGTAATTGCATCGAGAGCTCCAAAAGGTTCGTCTAAAATCAACACTCTTGGGCGAATTGCCAAGGCGCGGGCGATCGAAACCCGTTGCTTCATACCACCAGAAATTTGTGGCGGTCTTTTCTCAGCAGCTTCAGTCAGTCCCACCATCGCCAAATGATCGTTGACGATCGCATTTTTTTCGGCCTTCGACTTCTCAGGAAATACAGCATTAACAGCTATATAAACATTTTCAAACACCGTGCGCCAAGGCAACAAAGCATAACCCTGAAACACCACCATGCGATCGGGACCAGGCTGCGTAATTTTTTCCCCATTAATCGTCACGCTACCTTGACTGGGAGTGTTAAAGCCAGACACCATATTCAATAGCGTTGACTTGCCACAACCGGAGTGTCCGATGACCGTAATAAACTCTCCTTCAGATACAGTCAAGTTAACGTTTTCTAAAGCTTTGTAACCGTTTGGGTATGATTTATAAACATTGTCAATTACCAAAAAAGGTTTGCGACGATCCTTCCCTTTCTTGGTTGATTTTTTGGTATCAGTCTGCTTGTTAGTCGTGTTAATCATGGGTTTGGAACCTATTAGTGGGTGATTGGCTAAGAAAGTTCGGCAACGGATTCTGTTACAGATTTAACGGATATCAGGAATAGGGAATTACCAACTAACTGCTAGCAATTACCCTACTTTCATCGAACAAAAAACAACTCTAAGCAGCTCTGCGATCGGAATCGAGTATGACTTGGGCCATCGTAAAATCGCGTTTGATTTCCAGATTATTGAGATATCCGATCGGATCGTCAGGACTAAATACTGTACCGTCAAACAAGCGAAGAGAACCACGAGTATGAGTAATATCAGACATTCCTAACTCTCGCGCCGCCGTACTGAATGGGCCAACCCGCACGACACGTTCCAAAATTTCCACCCAGTTACGTGGGAAGACGGTATCGCCCCAACGTGCCATCTGCACCATGTGCCACAACTGTTCAGTACGACTCGGATGGCTCACTCCGTCTCCAGAAAACAAGTGGTGAGCGTATTCCCGCATCGGAGTATCAAGGTTGCAAGCAGAAGAATTGGGATCGCCGAGTTGGATATAACTCTTATCAGTAGCGACATATTCCCGTCCCGCCACAATTGCGGCAACTTCCTGGGAGTGGCTTGGATCAGAGCAATATTCAGAAGCTTCCAGCAAAGCTTTGATCAAAGCAATGTGAGTGTTGGGATAAGCATTTGCCCAGTCTTCTCGCACTCCCAAAATTTTCGCGGGGTGTCCGGGCCACAGTTCCAAATCTGTAGCTACGGTAAAGCCGACTCCTTCCATTGAGGCACGCAAATTCCAAGGTTCGCCGACGCAGAAACCGTCGATCGTGCCACCTTGCAAGTCAACAATCATCTGAGCTGGAGGGAGATTCTTCAGCACCACATCATGGTCTGGATCGATGCCGCCGGAAGCCAACCAGTAGCGCAGCAGCAGGTTGTGCATCGAAGAAGGGTGAACGATGCCTAAGCGGTGAGTTTGAGCGGGGGTTCTACGCAGCATTTCTTTGAAATCTGCCAGATTGTAGATTCCTTGGTCGTAGAAGCGCCTCGCGAGGGTAATTCCGTTACCGTTCCGGCTCATAGTGAGGGCTGTAACGGTTGGTATTGGCTTCTCTTGGTGACCTCCTAAGCTCAACCACATTGCCATTCCAGAGGGCATTTGGGCTGCGTCTAAGTAACCAGCGGCGATGCCGTCTACGATACCGCGCCAGCTTGTTTCCCGGACTAGGTGGACTTCATCAAGACCGTGTTTGGTAAAGAAGCCTTTTTCTTTGGCGATCGCCAGAGGAGCACAGGCTGCTAGGGGAATAAAGCCGAGTTCCAGGTTGACTTTTTCGAGGCCGTGGCGGGCGATCGCCGGTACTTTCCGCGCCCGCAGTTTTTTGACTCGTTTCTGCTGGTTGAGGAAGTAAATCATTTCGCTGCGCAGGGCGTAGTAGCTGGGGTGTGTGACCACTTCCATCCGCTTGCGGGGGCGGGGGATGTCTACTTCGAGAATCCCGCCTATCTTCGATTCAGGGCCGTTGGTGAGCATAACGATGCGATCGCTCAGCAGCACTGCTTCGTCCACGTCGTGAGTCACCATCAGGGCGCTGATTTCGTACTCTTGGCAAATCTCCATCAACTTTTCTTGCAAGTTGCCGCGAGTCAATGCGTCTAGAGCGCCGAAGGGTTCGTCTAAGAGTAACAGTTTGGGACGCAGGGCTAATGCGCGGGCGATCGCCACGCGCTGTTTTTGTCCGCCTGACAGCAGTGCAGGTTGTTTCTCCGAGTGGGGGCCCAACCCTACCATGTCGATGTGTTTTTGAATGATATCGAGCCGTTCGGCTTTGGGCAAGCCTTGCATCACCGAGTCTACGGCTAGAGTAATATTTTCCCGAACAGTCCGCCAAGGTAGCAGCGAATAGTTTTGGAACACTACCATGCGATCGGGGCCTGGTTGGGTAATTCTTTGTCCTTCGATCGTCACCAATCCTTCTGTCGGCAAATCCAAACCGGCCACCATATTCAGCAGCGTCGATTTGCCGCAGCCGGAGTGTCCAATTAAGGAGACAAATTCGCCTTTTTCAATTTCCAGATCGATGCCTTTGAGGGCAACATATGTGCCGCCGTCTGATAGATTAAATACTTTGTCTACGTTTTCTACTTCAATCAAAACTGACATGGTTTTGTTGCCTTTTTTGTAGTTGGTTATTTGGCTAGATAATGTCGCTTTTACTCAAATCTAGATACCCCTAAATCCCCCTTAATAAGGGGGACTTTGACTACACTCTTGTCCTCCCCTTCTTAAGGGGGGTTAGGGGGGGTCTCGCAGTTGGCTACAAACAAGATAGACGATGAGTTTGACGCTAAGTTGTCACGAATGGGCAGAGCCTGAAAACGACTTAACTCTCAACTGTCAACTGTCAACTCTCAACTACTTTCCTTGACTAGGAGCAATTTTATTCTGCAACCAAGCCATCATGCGATCGAGCATCAAGCCAACGGCGCCGATGTAGAACACCGCTAATAGAATTTCGCTGATGTAGTTTTGTTGGTAAGCATTCCAAATAAAGAAGCCAATACCAGTAATCCCGGACATCACAATTTCCGCAGCAATAATCGCCAGCCAAGCTAGCCCGATCGCAATTCTCAATCCTGTGAAAATGTAGGGAAGTGCCGACGGAAACAAAATATTGAGGTAATACTCTTTCCGAGAAAGTTGCAGCACTTTCGCCACGTTGTTGTAATCGTCGGGAATTTGGCGGACACCTTCAGCGGTGTTGATCAAAATCGGCCAAACAGAAGTGATAAAAATCACGAACAAAGCAGCGGGTTCGTTTTGTTGCAATGCAGCTAGGGCGATCGGCACCCAAGCCAGAGGCGCCACCATCCGCAAAAACTGGAAAATCGGGTCTAAAGCCTTATTCAAGAAAGGATTCGTACCTACCACAACTCCCATGCTAATTCCCACAGCAGCAGCTAGAGTGTAGCCTTTTGCCACCCGTTCCAAACTAGCTAAAGTCTGCCAAAACAAGCCGATTCCGTAGGTTTTGGAGTTCATGAAAGGATACATCAACAAGATCCGCGTCCGTTCATCTGTCCAAACGCTTGTCGGCCCCGGCAATTTAATAATTCCAGAACTTGACAGGAATTGCCAAACAAACAGAAATCCAAGTAGCCCCAAGATTGGCGGCAATATATTCGGGGAATTCTTCTTCCAAAAATCGGCCAGCGCCGCTTGCGGAGCTACTCCGCCTCTCCGACTTGTACTTACAGCCATCCTGCTTATCTCCTGTGTTTCTGCGGTGTTTTCTTGCGAGACTAATTTTCGAGACTAAATTATGGGAAGTTAGAACCCCATCACACTTTTTTAATTGCCAAACTGCTCAGATAAGCTTCTGGCTGCTCGGGATTAAATTCTTTGCCATCAAAGAACTTTTCAATACCGCGAGACGTACTTTTCGGAATATCAGCATCAGCAACTCCGGCTAATTTTGCTGCGGCTTTCCAGATATCTTCGCGGTTGACTTTATCGATGACTGCCTTTTTGTCTGCCAAGGTTTTTGCTGGCAAGAAACCCCAGCGAACGCTTTCGGTTAAGAACCACAAATCGTGGCTCTTGTATGGATAGGAAACGTTGCCGACACTATCTTTCCAGTACAGCGGGCCCATGTTGATGTCGTTGATGTCGGGTTTGCCGTCGCCCATCACATACTTGCCTGCATAGGGAGGAGTCAAAACTGCCGGAGATACGTCAAAGAAGCCTTTTCCAGAAACAATGCTCACTAATTCGGCGCGATTTTCGGCCTTGTCGCACCACTGCTGTGCTTCGATTAGTCCTGCTAGCAAGGCTTCGGTGGCTTTCGGGTGTTTGTCTACCCAGTCGCCGCGAATTGCTAGATATTCCTCTGGGTGGCCTTTCCAGATTTCGGCAGTCAGGGCGGACATGAAGCCGATGTTTTCTTTGACAATCCGCAAAGGCCAGGGGTCGCCGGTGCTGAAAGCGTCCATGCTTCCGGTTTTCATGTTGGCCACGGTTTGGGCAGCCGGTACTGTTAGCAAGCTGACATCTGT
>JANNOR010000034.1:0-37038 GCA_031399265.1 Cyanobacteria bacterium SOY_34_metabat_3
ACCAAAAACAAACAGCCGATCGCCCCCAACAGCAGCCCCAACATCACGCCCTTAGTCAAGCAAATCAGTCCGAAGCCAATGCCCGCGCCCAAAGCGTAGCGCAAATCCCGGCGCGATCGCAGCAAACACCACATTGCCCCCAGCAAGAAGCACAAAACAGCGCCGTCCAACATCGCTAAACGTCCGTGCCGCACCACCGGTAACAGCGTCAGATAGACGAGAGCCGAAAAAATGGCGATCGAGCGTCTGAGAAACAACTCCCGGGCGATCGCGTAAAGAAGCGGCACTGAAGCGGCTGTCAGCATGGCGGGTATCAGCCTCGCCGTCCATTCGCTGACGCCGCCGATCGCAAAACACAGCCCAATTAGCCAGTGTACCAACGGCGGCTTGTTGAAATAAGGCATTCCGCCGATCGTTGGATAAAGCCAATTTAACTTACCGCCCCAGATTTCGCGGCTTACCTGGGCTGCAATACCTTCATCCCAATCGCGCAACGCCACGCCGCCCAGATTCAGCCCGAAAATCAGCACCGCAGCCAACAAAAAAGCCCACATCCACAGTTTGTCTGTAGACTTGTCATTGAGGCGACTTGTATATTTTCCGGTGCTCGGTGGAAAGATTTCTGACATAACTTATACTGTTTTAGATTGAACAATTGAAGAAGTAGCAATGGCTTATTCAATCAGGGTTTGCAGTTTTCCTTCAGTTGGATTCTTTTTTGAACTGGATATTAATAAAGTTTTTAGCATCCCAAACTGAAGGTAAACTTAGACAGCAGTTATTTGCAACCGCGAAAATACCATGAATTTACCCGTCATTATAGATATTATCATTGGCTTAGTGTTTATTTACCTGACTTTAAGCTTGCTAGCTTCGGAAATTCAGGAACTGATTGCTACTGTTTTGCAGTGGCGGGCAGAACATTTAAAAAAGTCGATCGAAGTTCTGATTGCTGGCGGTAGCGACGGCGCGAAAGATCCGGTGCAATTTCAGCGAGTAGGGCTGTTGGCTAATGCGATTTATGCCAATCCGATTATTAAGGATTTGAATCAGGGTGCCAAAGGGCTTTTACCCGAGGGCTTCCGCTCTGTTACTCACCGCTTGGGGCATTTTTTACTCCGAATGACTGGAACTAAGAATGTTTTCGGCAATAGATCGAGCGGGCCTTCTTATATTTCAGCAGAGAGTTTTTCTACTAGCCTTCTGGAGACTTTAAATATTTCGAGTTTAGTGCGATCGATCTCTAAAGCCCGATTGGAAAGATTTAAGGATTTACAGTTGGCACAAATTCAAGTGATTGGAGAGGGGCTAAATCTGCCGGAGTCTACTAAACCGATTATTGAGCAAGAGTTTGGCTGGCTGACTGCGGAGTTTAACCGAGTTGTCGAAGATTATAAAAATGATTTGGGCAGTTTGAACAACAGTTTGGATCGGATGTCGGAAAAACTAGGATTTTATATTAATGATTCTCAGGTTTATTTGCCAGAAACCGAGGTTGGCGGGAGAGAGTTTCAGAGGCAGATGGCATTTGTCAAGGCTAGTTTTGATAGCGAATTTGAACGGGCGGCGCTGCGGGCGCAACTGCAACCTAGTTTGAGCAATCTGTTAAATACGGTTAGGAAAGTTAGGAAAACTCAGGATACCGCAGCAGAAATTATGGAGGAAAAAGAGGACAGTTTGATTTACAAACAAATTCAAGAAACCTTGGACAGTATGCCAGAATCTTTGAGACGCAGCCTTTATATTTTAGCGCAACGTGCTGAAGGCGGCGCCGGAGATACTCAAGAGCAGTTGCAGCGGTTTCAGAAAGAAATTGAAGTTTGGTTCGATCGCTCTATGCAACGTGCTACGGGTGTTTATAAGCGGAATGCTAGAGGGGTGGCGATTTTGCTCGGAACTGCGATCGCCCTCGCGGCTAATGCTGATAGCATTAATATTGTGAATCGGCTGTCGAAGGATGCGATGCTGCGATCGACTGTAAATTTGTACGCTAAGCAGTTGGTGGAAAAGAACGCTAACACGAAATTAGATAATTTAACAAATCTGACAAAAGTTCAAAATCAGGTCGATCGAGCTTTGGATAATGTAGCTCTGCCTTTTGGATGGAGCGAACCCAACAGGATAGAATTGGACGCGAAGGGGAATTTATTGTTCCCGGCTTTGATGGCAAAATTGTTAGGTTGGATATTGAGCGGCGTAGCTATTTCAATGGGAGCTAGTTTTTGGTTCGAGGCGCTCAACAAGATTATTAATATCCGCAATGCAGGGAAGAAGCCGCCCTCTGCTACAGAATCTTGAGGGGCGCAGTTGTCTTGCCGATCGACTAACTGTCACTCCTGCAGGATACAGGATCGATCGGTAATTACGGGCCTGTCGGCAGTTTGAGCAAACACGGAGAACATAAATTCCGTGCGATCGCGGATGGCAGTACCGCAGAAATAGGGGAAACTGAGAGGTGGGTTAAATGGAAATAAGCGAAACAAACCAGGTCGCTGCCAGTTTCTCACGGTCTGACTCCCGGGGTGTATCTACCACTCAACACCCTTTTGGAGAACGGAATATGTTCACTTCTTTGACGGAAACCAATCCCGCCTCGGAATACCGAAATCCCCCATCCAGAAGCTCTGTATTCAATGGCTTCAGCATCAATTGCGGTAGGTATCTTGTCTCTAGTATTTTGGCGGTTGTCGAATTCATATTGCGGAACTCTAATTCTGAATCGATCGGGCAAATTACCCCGGCACTTCAAAAATATGCCTCTATCCTCAGAGAGATTGACAAAGTTTGCATAATTTCTAGCGCAGGTTCAGATTACCTCAAACCAAGCAAAACCCAAATCTCCAAATGGCAGAGTCCCCTGAGTGAAAACAGCGGACTGGGTTCGTGTTATGCCGATCGAGATACCGACACACTCAGCAGCGGCGGCAAGTGCGATCGGCTGTTTGCTAATAAAGAGAGTGATGCGATCGTCAATCATCGAGTCGCGATCGCATGGACAACTCCTCAAAACCAAGTTTCTTATCGTTTCGGCCAGCTATAACTAAGTATGTTCGTCTATCAAGCCCGATCGATCGCCGCAGCCGAGTCCAGCATTCTCATATCAACTCCCGCTCAATAATTCCGATCGCGTTTGCAGTGACGCCTCAAATCCTCAAAGTACGCCAGCGTGCAAACAACTCGATCGCGATCGATTAACCGACATTTAATGTCAGACAGTTTTTAGTGTTAGTAAACGCCACCAAACCAACTTCCCATCAGTATTTTGCCATCTAAAAAATCTAGCGCGCAGCTTCTGAAAAGCAGATCTAATTATTTAAAATGTATATTATAAATCAGTTTTAAATTGGTATGGTGGGCCTTGGCGCACCGTACATATAGAGGTTTTGCATAAGTCGGGTAAATATAATTATGAGGGGTTATTCAGGGGGATAATTTAGCCTAGACCCATTTTATAATGCCTGAAATGATGGCTGCAATCAGCCCAATAATTATGAAAAAATCCGGATTAAAGAATCTGGATTTATTGTGATGTTCAGATAAATTATGTTATTTGTTCCCCATAAATAGCATTAATTTTTTTTATTTGCTACAAGCGTTATAACGTAAATCAGGATAAAAATGGATCTAAAAAAATAAAATAAAATTGCACACAATTCAGATTTAGTGTTAATATGTAATCAAACAAGGCTGATTAGATTACTCCAGGGCTGTATCTACCAATAACGCCCTTAATGGAGTATCAAATATGAATTCTACGTTCGCTCAAGTCAACTCAAAATCTACTCTGGAAAAACTGCCACCGCGTTCATTAGTATTCATTGATTCTGGCGTGGAAGATTACGAGTCAATTGCAGCGGGAGTGCTGCCAGGACAGCAGGTAGTCATACTCGATCGCACCAAAAACGGTATCGAACAAATCACCTCTGAAATTGACAAATACGCCTCTACCAACGGGGCGATCGACTCAGTTCACATCATTTCTCACGGCAGTTCTGGCAACATACAACTCGGCAATACCGCTTTGGGTTCAGATAACGTAGAGCAATACAAAAGCCAGTTAGAAAAGTGGCAAACTTCGCTAGCCCCCGAAGCAGATATCATGCTGTACGGCTGCGATGTAGCCGCAGGTACAGGCGCTAATTTCGTCGATCGCATTGCTGAATTAACAGGAGCAGATGTTGCCGCATCCACCAATATCACCGGTCGAGACGGCGACTGGAACTTAGAATTTGCTAAGGGTCAAATTGAATCTCCCTTAGCCTTGACCCCGGAGGCGATGGCTAATTACCAAGGTGATTTAGCTACTATCGTCGTAGCCAATAATAGCGATAGCGGGCCCGGTTCCTTGAGAGCTGCGATCGCCTCCGCTGTTGCCGGCGATACAATTACCTTTGCTCCAGGTTTGGCCGGTCAAACCATCGCCCTCACCAGCGGTCAACTCGATATTCCCCCTGGCAAAAACATCACCGTTGATGGCGCTGCCGCCGCAGGTTTAACCATCAGCGGCAACAACGCATCCCGCGCCTTTTTTGTCAATGCAAACGTTGCAACTGCTACCACTTTTGCTGTCAAAAACCTCGCGATTATCAATGGTAAAACGGCTGAGAACGGGGGCGCGATCGGCACAACCGACGAAGTAGCGATGACCGTAGAAAATGTTCAGTTTACCAACAACGTTGCTGATAAAGGCGGCGGTGCAATCTTCAGCGGCTGGAACAACTCCCTGACCGTTACTGACAGTAAATTCACCGGAAACAAAGCCACTGCAACCAACGACGAACGCGGTGCTGGCGGTATTGCTTTTGCCAGCAAGAAAAACCTCACCGTTCGCAACAGCGATTTCACCAACAACTTAGGAATTAACGGCGGGGCAATTAACAGCCTTAACGGCAAGCTAACCGTTGACAACTCGCGATTTATCGGCAACGACACCACCGCAGCCGTTTTCGCCCCAAACGACCCTAACGGCAATTCTTTTTTAAGGGGCTTTGGCGGAGCAATTTACACAGACCGAGCCAGTTCTACTGAGGAAGCTTCCGGCACAATTAGCATTACCAAGAGCGTATTTCAAAACAACAAAGGCCGGGGCGAAGGCGGAGCAGCTTACCTGTTCACTGGCACTCAAGACAGCGTAACTGTTGCAGATAGCACCTTCCAAAACAACGAAATTCTACCCCTTCCTAATGGAGGAAGCGGCGGAATTGGCGGCGGTTTGGTGCAAATGAACAACAGTCCCAATAAGGGATTTACGATCTCGAACACCACATTTGCTGACAATAAAGCCCCCGGTCAAGGTGGCGGGATCTGGGTCAAAGATGCGGCTACCACGATTACTAACAGCACGTTTTCTGGAAACCGGGTTACTACTACTGCTCCCGATGGCTTTGGCAATGTCGGCGGCGGCCTCCTGCTTGACAATGCGCCAACGACGATCGTCAATACCACGATCGCCGACAATTACGCCGGCTGGGTTGGCGGAGGTGTTTCGGCGAACAACGCGACTGTCAGCGTCAAAAACACGATTTTTTCCAATAACACATCCGGGAATCCCTTTGGCATTCAGCAGCACACCAGCAGCGAATTAAGCGACCAAGGAGGCAATTTTCAGTGGCCAGTCAGAAAAACCACTAACTTCAACGATTACAATGCTACCGCCAGCGTGACGATCGCCGATCCACTACTCGGCCCACTGCAAAATATCAACGGCGCTTTCGTAAGGCCCCTGCTGACAGGAAGTCCGGCCATTGACAAAGGAGTACCAGGGGGCGCACCAGCTACGGATCAGCGCGGCGTGATTCGCCCTCAAGATGGCGATACAATTCCAGGGGCGATCGCAGACAGCGGTTCCTTTGAATTTGAAGGTAGTGTCTTGCCGACTCCGACACCAACTCCCGCGCCGACTCCCACACCCGCGCCGACTCCAACTCCGACACCAACTCCGGCGCCAACACCAACACCCGCGCCGACTCCAACTCCAACACCAACTCCGGCGCCAACACCAACACCCGCGCCGACTCCAACTCCGACACCAACTCCGGCGCCAACTCCCACGCCCGCGCCGACTCCAACTCCGACACCAACTCCGGCGCCGACACCAACACCCGCGCCGACTCCAACTCCGACACCAACTCCGGCGCCGACTCCCACACCCGCGCCGACTCCGACTCCAACTCCCACACCGGCACCAACTCCGACGCCTGTTGGTACAACGCCAACACCCGCGCCGACTCCGACTCCAACTCCGACTCCGGCGCCGACACCAACACCCGCGCCGACTCCAACACCCGCGCCGGGAACAGACGATAGCATCATCGAACCCCTAGGTGCTCCAGAGCTCAACCTCGATAGCATTACTCCCAATCCCGCCCAACAAACTCTCAACGGCGGTGAAGGCCCTGATTTCATCATGGGCGGCCGCATCAACGAGTCAATTAACGGACTCGGCGGCAGCGACACCCTCTACGGGATGGGCGGCAATGACAACATCGACGGCGGTGCCGATGACGACTTGCTCTTTGGCAATGAAGGTAACGATTTCATCTCTGGCGGCGCCGGCAACGATACCGTCTACGGCGGCAAAGATAACGACACTGTTGTTGGTGGCGATGGTAATGACTTCTTGAGGGGAGATTTTGGCAAGGATACTGTTGCCGGCGGTGTTGGCAGCGATACGATTTTCGGCGGCAAAGATGACGATATCTTGCTGGGCGAAGACGGCGACGATTACATTTCTGGCAACTTAGGAAAAGACACAATTAATGCTGGCAACGGCAACGATATTGCGTTTGGAAATGAGGAGGCCGACCTAATTTTTGGTAAAGCGGGAAATGATACGCTTTACGGTGGCAAAGACAACGACAGTCTCGGCGGCGGCGACGGCAACGATTTGCTGTTCGGCGGCAATGAAAACGATCTGCTTGAGGGTTTCACTGGCAACGATTCGCTTTACGGCGGTAAAGGTAACGATACCCTCTTGGGCAATGCCGGTTCCGATTTCCTTTCCGGCGATGTTGGGGATGATACTTTGACTGGCGGTTCGGGAAGTGATGTATTTTTCCTAACTAAAAGTGCGGGAAGCGACATCATTACTGATTTCCGCAAGGGCGAGGATTTAATTGGGTTAGCTCCCGGTTTGAGTTTCAATCAGCTCAGCATTACGTCTAGCAACAATCAAACTTTGATTAGCGTAACTGGCAGCAATCAACTGTTAGCGAAGCTGAACGGTATGCCCGGTACTCTCAGCGCTGGCGATTTCACTCAAGTAACTATCTAACTCAATACCGTTCAGTTAAGCCAGATCCCCCCTAGCCCCCCTTTTTAAGGGGGGACAAGAAGTTACTCAAAGTCCCCCTTTTTAAGGGGGATTTAGGGGGATCTCCTCGGAGTAAACAGTTTTAACCCAAGCGTATTGCTATCTAACTGCGGTTGGTGTTCCAATTTTGAATAGCGCAGAAGTTACGCCAATCATCTAAGTGTAGGGTGCGCCGCAGCGCACCTTACTAAAAAAATTCCAATAAGTTGTACGCAGGCAGGTTTGCATCCTGCCGCCCTAGACCAAATAAATGCAAATTGACAGCAATCTTCGTTAATTGATTGTTCTCATACCAATTTTTTATGAGGCTGCATAGAATTCGATCCCCCCTAGCCCCCCTTAATAAGGGGGGGACAAGATTCCGCTCAAAGTCCCCCTTCTTAAGGGGGATTTAGGGGGATCGAGATATATGCAACTTCACATTAAATTGTTCTCAAAAGTTTTGAAAGTAGTAAGGATTGCAAGTCCTAAGTGAACATCGGGAAAAGATTGAAGTCCTTATTACAAACTTAATTAGGGTTACATTAATGGACTCGATCGCAGAACACTTGCTGTGAATTCGATCGCAGCCGAGGTGTATCTGCCAGCAAAAAGCAAACATTCTCATAGGGTATGCGAAATGAGTTCAACTTTTACCAACAACATTGATTCACAATCTGTTCTCCGCAATTCTCGTCCTAAGTCGATTGTTTTCATTGATTCCGGTTTAGATGATTATCAAACTCTTGCGGACGGCGTGCTTCCCGGTGCAGAACTTATCGTTTTAGATAAAAATGGCAACGGAGTCGAGCAAATTACTGCGAAGCTGCAAACAATCGCTGCTGCGGGGGAAACTGTAGACCAAATTCACATTTTTTCTCACGGCAATTCTGGCAGCTTGCAGCTAGGTTCTGCGACGTTGAATTCGGAGAATTTGCCGCAGTATGAAAGCCAGTTGCAAGGGTGGCAAAATGCGCTGAGCGAGAATGCTGATATCATGCTTTACGGTTGCGATGTGGCTGCTGGTTCGGGGAGCGATTTTGCCGATCGCCTTTCGGAGTTAACCGGGGCTGATATTGCCGCATCTACCGATCGCACCGGCCGCACAGGTAACTGGAATTTGGAGTTTGCCAAGGGCGATATTGAAGCACCGCTAGCCTTGGCTTCAGAGACTATGGCCGATTACCGAGGGACTTTAGCGACTGTTACCGTTACCAACAGCAATGATAGCGGGCCCGGTTCCTTGAGAAGTGCGATCGGCTCCGCTGCTGCGGGCGATATTATTCAATTTGCCTCCAGTCTTGCAAATCAAACAATTACTCTCACGAGCGGTCAACTTGTCATTGACAAAAGCTTGACTATTGATGCAGTTTCTGCTACCAATTTAACTATTAGCGGCAACAATGCTTCGCGGGTAATCCTCACCGAAAGCGGGACAGATGTTACTCTCAAAAACCTGATTGTTGCCAACGGCAAAGTTTCTGGTACTGACCCGAATAATGACGCAACTAGCGCCGGGGGCGGCATTCAAACGGGAGGCAATTTAACTTTAGAAAATTGCCAAGTCAATAACAATGTTGCCGGTTTTGGCGGCGGCATTTACACGGGTTTTCGCACCACCACTACAGTCATTAACAGCAAGTTTAGCGGCAATGACGGTTCGCTAGCAGATAATACCGAACGCGGTGGCGGGGCGATCGCCACTAAAAGCGGCGGTTCCCTGACAATCAGAGATAGCGAATTTACCAACAACAAAGGCAGCTACGGCGGGGCTGTGAATAACCTGTTAGGCAGCATGACGGTGGAAAACTCTAAATTCACCGGCAACCGCACAGATAAAAACGTTGGTGGGGCAATTTTCGTCGATGGAGCGAGCGAATTAACTAACGATGCGATCGGTGGCAACATCATTATTCGCGGCAGCACTTTTGACGGCAATATTGGTACTGGAGAAGGAGGCGCAGCCTTTCTGTTTGGTTATCCCCCAGATAAAGTGGTTTTAGAAGATAGCACTTTTATTAACAACAAAGCTGTCAAAAATGCAGCTGGTTCTGGAGGTTCTGGAGGTGGAGTCCGCCACGGAAATGCCGATTTGACTGTGACAAACTGCACCTTTGCTAACAATACAGCAGATGATAACGGTGGCGGTTTGTGGTTGGGAGAAAAGGGAAACATCAGCGTTGTCAACAGTACCTTTTCCGGCAACAGCGCTGCTAAGCAGGGTGGTGCAATGCTTGTCGCCAACAGCGATTCTTTTTCGACTAACATCGTTAATTCCACTTTTGCTAACAATAGCGCGGAATTTTCGGGAGCAATGGCTACTTTTAACGATCCTGAAAAATCGCCAATTACTGTCAAAAACTCGATTTTTGATAGCAATACGGCAAGCAATCCTTTTAAAACTAGGCAGCACACTGGGCGCGAGCTAATCGATGGCGGAAACAATCTGCAATTTCCCGCTAAACTAACGGCGGGCGATCCTAATGATAGTAATGTTACGGCAAATGTGACGATCGCCGATCCGAAACTTGGCTCTTTGCAAAATATCAACGGCGCTTTCGTGCTACCGCTGCTAGTAGGAAGTCCAGCCATTGATACCGGTACTGGTGCAGGCGCGCCAGCTAAGGATCAGCGCGGCGTGAGTCGCCCTCAAGATGGTGATGGTAACGGAAGTTCGATCGTTGATATCGGTGCTTTTGAATTCACAACTACAGCCACACCGACTCCGACTCCCACACCCGCACCAACACCAACTCCCACACCAACACCCGCGCCAACTCCCACACCCGCGCCGACACCAACTCCGACACCAACACCCGCGCCGACACCAACACCCGCGCCGACTCCAACTCCGACACCAACACCCGCGCCCGGTGCAGATGATTGCTTATTCGATCGAGTCAGCGCCCCGGAATTCAACTCTGCCACCGTTACTCCCAACCCCGTCAATCAAACTATCAACGGCGGTAACGCTGCTGATTTCATCGTGGGCGGCAGCCAAAATGAGTTAATTAACGGGCTTGCCGGTAACGACACACTCTACGGGATGGGCGGCAATGACAACATTGACGGCGGTGCCGATAACGACTTAATTTTTGGCAATGAAGGTACCGATTTCGTTCAAGGTGGCGCTGGCAACGATACTATCTATGCTGGCAAGGATAATGACACTGTTTCCGGTGGCGATAGCGACGACTTTTTGAGGGGAGATTTCGGCAAAGATACTGTTGCCGGCAGTGTCGGAAGCGATACGATTTTTGGCGGAAAAGATGACGATATCTTGCTCGGTGAAGATGGCGACGACTACATTTTTGGCAACTTAGGAAAAGACACGATTAATGCTGGCAACGGCAATGATAATGTGTTGGGAAATGAAGAAGCCGACCTAATTTTTGGTAAAGCAGGAAATGATACGCTTTCCGGCGGCAAAGACAGCGACAGTCTCGATGGCGGTGAGGGCAACGATTTGCTGTTGGGTAGCGATGAAAACGATGTAATCTGCGGCGATATCGGCAACGATACGCTTTACGGCGGTAAGGGTAACGATCTCCTCAGCGCAGGTGCTGGTTCCGATTTCCTTTCTGGGGATGTGGGAGATGATACTTTGACTGGCGGTTCGGGAAATGATGTGTTTTTCCTAACTCAAAGTTCGGGTAGCGACATCATTACTGATTTCCGCAAAGGTGAGGATTTAATTGGATTGAATCCTGGTTTGAGTTTCAATCAACTCAGCATTACATCTAGCAACAATCAAACTTTGATTGGCGTGACTGGTACTGGTCAATTGCTGGCAAAACTGAACGGTGTAGCGCCCGGTACTCTTGCCGCTAGCGATTTCATTACTCTGTAGTTATTACACATTCCTGGACGAAAAAACCCGGTTTCTTAACGCGATCGCCCCATTGTAGGTTGGGGGCGATCGCCAGAAACCGGGTTTCGCTATTTCGGCGAAGCTGACGGTGCAACGTTTCGCTCAACCAGAAGGAAACTTCTTCTTCTTTCCGCCAAGTTTTAAAATTTACTTTTTCTCTTCAGATTGAAGCTGCGCCACAAATTGCCAACAATTCCTTAACCCTTTTAAGCGCCCGATCGCAGCCGTTGTCGAAATTCCTTAGCTGCTGTGAGCGAATCGGGATATCGAATGTATTCTGCCAGCAATTCTAGATCCAGATTAGGGAGAATTGCACTACGAGCAATTGGTTCATAACCGCAGGTTTGCACAAATTGAACTGGGATTTCTTCTCGCAGGTAGTAGAGGTTGAAGCGGTCGTTTTGCCAGAACCAAACCTCTTTAACATTCAGCCTTCTGTAAACTTCCAATTTGTTAATGCCACCGCTGGTAACGATTACCTCAATTGCCAAATCTGGAAATTCTTTGTCTGTGCCAATACAGTAAGCTTCGTCGGGTTCGATACCGCCGCTTTTCTCCTCTTGTCGCAGGGTTGTAGAGCCAAAGGGAAAATAGTTGATGTCTGCTTCTAAAAAGTAAATGACTAACAGATCTCCAATGCGAGTTTTTCTGCTTTCATGGCGGCGCGAAGGTGACATAATTTCTAAGGCTCCATCTAAATATGTGACTCGATATGCCGAAGTATCCCCATTTCTGGCGATCAAGGCTTCGTATTGCTGCCAGTTAACGCGATCGGTAATGTAGCGGCATTCGGGATCTTGGCGTTGGAGTGTTTGTTGGTCGAGTAGCGCTTTGAGATCGCTTGTGAACATTAGTATTACCTTCTTTAGGTTGTCTTCATTCTAATCCCGATTTAAACTTAACGGCAGAACAGATTTTTCAGGGGCAATAACTAAATAAAGTTTGGCCAAAATACAGGCGGTACAACTCGAAGCTGTACAGCGGTGGTTCTCGATATGAATCAGCCCCAGACTAATTAATTTAGAAGCTACTATCTGATCTAATTCCACACTTGGCGGAGTATAATTTATTGTACGGGGTGTAAGTCTTTTTGCGATCGGGCATGAGTTAGCCGTACTACCTCATATATTGTCAAAAATTGCAATTATCCCGTAAGTGTATCGGTGATATTATCACTTTTGATTGACTTTAAAGGTGAGTGCGATCGGCTATTGGATGGCGACGCGATCGAGTAGCGACATTTCTGGGCGGGTAACAGGCCGCATCCGTTAAATCTGAGATATTGCACCATCCGAGGAGAACCTTGCAGGTTGGGTTCGCCAATAGCCTTAAAGCGTGCGAACAGGTTAAATAAACCCGCCCCCACCCACAGAAAAGCCCCTTGGAAGGTTAAAATGTCATGTAGGTGTCACATTGGGTTGTGAAGCCACAATTAAAAATGTGACAGTTGACTTTGCTAAAGCTCGGTCAATTGATGCTAATTTAATTAAAAGTAGTTTCATATCGCTGCATCTGCTCATCACAAGTGTTAAATCGAAAAGCCTAATTCTTCTTATTTCATTATCGGCAACTAGCAAATATCATGTGGGAATTAGTCAAAAATATCTTTTCTCCAACTCAGTATATGCCGCACGGTCACTGTTATCTGTGGCAAACTCCCTTGGTGTGGCTGCACGTAACAGGCGACTTTTTAATTGCGATCGCCTACTTTTCGATTCCGGCGATGCTGATTTATTTTATCTTCAAGCGGCGCGACGTTCCTTTTTTAGGAATATTTGCTTTATTTGGTGCATTTATTATTCTCTGCGGCACCGGTCACTTGCTAGACATTTGGACGCTGTGGCATTCGGCTTATTGGTTGTCGGGGCTTGAAAAAGCACTTACTGCACTTGTTTCCTGTTACACCGCAGGATCGATGGTAACGTTACTCCCCCAGTTTTTATCATTAAAAACTCCTCAAGAATTAGAAGCAATCAATATCAAGTTGCAGCGGGAAATCGCCGTGCGCGAAGATGCAGAATTAGCTTTGCGCGGTGCTTATGATGACTTAGAAATGAAAGTACAAGAGCGCACCGCAGAGTTGAGAGAAACCAACAAGCACTTAGAAAGGGAAATTGGCGATCGCCAGCAAGCTGAGTTAAAATTGCGCTCCGTTACCGAACGCTTGCAATATTTGCTGGCGACTACTCCTGCCGTTATTTTTAGCTGCAAATTAGGGAAAAATTATGATGTAACATTTGTCAGCGATAACATTGTTTCAATGATTGGCTACGAAGCGCGAGAATTATTAGAGGGTGCAGTTGATTGGCACAGCCTCATTCACCCAGAAGATCGAGAAATTGTTGATATTGCATTCGATCGGATATTGGAAAAAGAATCGATTTCCTACGAATACCGCGAACGGCACAAAGACGGTAGTTATCGCTGGATATACGATGAGGTTAAGTTGGTCAAAGATGCTGCTGGCATACCTGTGGAGTGCGTTGGTTATGGAGTAGATATTACGGCTCGCAAACAGGCGGAAATAGCGTTGCAGCAACAAGTAAAAAGAGAGCGGCTTGTGAATGCTATTCAAGAGCGAATTCGTTCGTCTCTTGACCTAGAAGAAGTGATGACAATGGCTGTGGAAGAAGTCCGCAAGTTTTTGTCAACTGACAGGACAGTTATTTACCGCTTTAACCCAGATTGGAGCGGATTTGTCGCCGTCGAGTCGGTAGCAGTCGGTACGATGCCGATTTTGGGAATTTACATTAATGACCCTTGCTTTCGAGAACGCTACGTTTCTGTTTACGAGCAGGGAAACCTGCGCGCTAGCGACAATATTTACATGGCAGGTATTTCAGAGTGCCACCTTAATTTACTGAGCGAGTTTGAAATTAAAGCTAACCTTGTGGTTCCCATTTTGCAAGGTGAAAAATTATGGGGGCTGCTCATTGCTCATCACTGCCGCAGTCAAAGGCATTGGAACTCATCTGAGATAGAATCTCTCAAGCAAATTTCCGTGCAGCTAGGAATTGCCATCCAGCAATCTACCCTTTTTGAACAAGCCACAACTGAAATTGCCGATCGCAAATTGGCAGAAGCAGCATTACAAAAAGCTGTCGTAGCTGCCGATAAAGCTAACCGCGCCAAGAGCGAATTCCTTTCTTCTATGAGTCACGAATTGCGGACTCCCTTGAATGCAATTCTGGGATTCAGTCAGGTGATGGTGCGCGATACTTCTCTCAACAATCAACACCAGCAGCACCTAGAAATTATCAATCGCGCTGGCGAACACTTGCTTTCGCTAATTAATGACATTTTGGAAATGTCAAAAATTGAAGCGGGCAGAAGTCAGCTTAATGAAAGCAGTTTTAATTTAAAGCGCCTGCTAGAAACCTTAGAAGAGATGTTCCGATTGAAAGCTAAATCTAAAAAATTGCAGCTAAAATTTGAAGTGGTTGACGGCGTACCGCACTTTGTTAATGGAGATGAAGGGAAATTGCGCCAAGTTTTGATTAATCTTGTCGGAAATGCGATCAAGTTTACAGAGACGGGTAGCGTTACTTTGCGAGTGAAAATGAAGGTAGAAGAAAGCTTGGCGGTTGAAACCGCAGAGTTTGCGGCGATGCAAGCAAAACCCGTCGGCGCGGGTTTTGAACACTCCGAAAGCTTGGCGGTTGAAACCGCAGCTACAGAAACAAAACCCGCCTGCGCGGGTTCGGATCAGTCCGCCTGCGCGGACTTTGATTGTGTAGACGCGAATTCTATTCGCCCGGAATTTTTACGCCTTCAGTTTGAAATTGAAGATACGGGCCTTGGGATTGAGGCGCAAGAGATGAATAAGTTATTTGAACCCTTCGAGCAAACAAAAACAGGTTTGAAATCTCAACAGGGGACTGGATTAGGTTTACCGATTAGCCGCAAATTTGTACAAATGATGGGAGGAGATATTACTGTCAGCAGTACGCCGGATTTGGGAAGCAAGTTTGCATTTGATATTCAAATCAGCCTTGCCGATGCCATCGAAATTAAACGGCTTAAACCGCATAAAAAAGTAATTGGTTTAGCACCCGATCAACCAGAATACCGGATTTTGGTGGTTGACGATAACGCCGATAACTGTCTAGTCATAGATAGATTATTGTCACCGCTAGGCATCATCGTCAGAGAAGCTAGAAATGGTCAAGAAGCTGTTTCTGTATGGGAGGAGTGGCAACCTCACCTGATTTGGATGGATATGCAGATGCCTGTCATGAATGGTTATGAAGCCACAAGACAGATTAAAGCTCATCCTCTCGGAAAACAAACCCCGATCGTTGCGCTTACCGCTAGTGTTTTTGAAGAGGAGCGCCAAACCATTTTAGCAGCAGGCTGCGATGATTTCATGCGTAAACCGTTCGATGCAAAAATGTTATTTGCCAAAATGGAAGAACTTTTAGGACTTTGCTACATTTACGATGAATCTGTTGACGCTTTCCTTCAAAATGAAAGCGAAATTAATGGAATCGCCAGCAATCAATCTGTAGAAGCACAACTCGGGCAAATGCCGGTTGAGTGGGTGCAGAACATTTATGATGCTGCTTATGAATGTTGCGACGATAAAATTATGAAGCTGATTGAGGAAATGCCGATTGAATTTGATTTCGCCGCCAAAGTTTTAATCAGTTTAGCGCGTGATTTCCTATTTGATGATATTATAGAACTAGCGAAATTGGCAGTTACAGCGAGTCAGAGTTAATACCTTGTATCTATTGAAAATACCGTGAGCGATCTGATAGACAATCAATCTCCTACAATTGGGGCTGGCATTCTAGTAGTTGATGATACGCCAGATAACGTGCGACTTTTATCAAAAATATTGACCGAACAAGGGTATCAGGTGCGTAAAGCGCTGAACGGGCCTAGGGCGATCGCTACAGCGCAAGAGCTACCGCCGGCTCTGATTTTGCTGGATGTGATGATGCCAGAAATGAATGGATACGAGGTGTGTGCCAAGTTGAAATGTTCGCCAAAAACCAGTTTTATTCCAGTCATTTTCTTAAGCGCTTTAGATGATGTTTCAGATAAGGTGAAAGCCTTTGATGTAGGAGCTGTTGATTATATTACCAAACCTTTTCAAGATCGAGAAGTATTGGCACGAGTAGCAAATCAGTTAACTATTCAAAATCAACAAAGGCTACTTCAAAAGCAAACGGCGCAATTAGAAGAACTTGTCGAACGTTTGCAAAACGAAATTAAAGAGCGGCAGGCGGCTGAAAAATCTTTACGCGAGGCTCAAAAAAACTCGGATCGTTTATTGCTAAATATTTTACCAGCCGCAGTTGTTGAGAATTTAAAAAAAGGCGAAGATACTGCTGCTGAGAGGTTTGAGTCAGCAACAGTTTTATTTGCCGATATTGTTGATTTTACTTCTCTTGCTGCCAGAATTTCACCTATGGAATTGGTGAATTTCCTCAACCAGATTTTTTCAAAGTTTGACCAACTAACTGAGAAACACGGTTTGGAGAAAATTAAAACGAGTGGGGATTCTTATATGGTAGCAGGGGGGTTGCCGGTGCCGAGGGCAGATCATGTAGAGGCGATCGCAAATATGGCGTTGGATATGGTCGATGCGATCGCCCATTTTAAAACTGACACGGGCGAACCCTTCCAAATTCGGATTGGGATTAATACAGGCCCAGTAGTTGCGGGCGTAATTGGGACTAAAAAATTCTCCTATGACTTGTGGGGAGATACGATTAATGTTGCTTCTCGGATGGAATCTCAAGGATTGCCGGGGTATATTCAAGTTACTACTGCTATTTACGAGCCGTTAAAAGATCGGTATGTATTTGAGGAAAGGGGCGCGATCGAGGTTAAAGGTAAAGGAGAGACGATCGCCTATTGGCTAAAGGCTAAAAAAGCTAGTTGACAACGAGGTTTTTAGGATGAAGATTTAAACGGTTTGTAGTGAGGACTTTAGTCCTTACAATCGAAGGACTAAAGTCCTTACTACAAACTCATTCGATCGGATATTATCTCAATTGTTAATTGTCAATTTTTCAATCTTAAAAGATGAAAATGATTTGCAGCTTTACTTCTGAACTTTCGCGTACTATCTCAATGCGATCGATAAATTCTCGAAAGTAGAACCTGCGCTCCGATTCTGATAAATCCAGCCAAAATTGGGGAAGAGAAACCGTTTGAGCTGTTTCTCGCAAGTTGACTGGTGGTAGTTGTGCGAGTTTGCTTTGGAGTTCGGCAATTTCGGTGCGAATTTTGTAGGCTCTCAATTCGGCCGTTTCTGTATCTAAAATGCCGCTTTCAATCAGGGCGGGAAGTTGATTTATGATTTGTTGTTTCGATGCGATCGCACTGACAATTCCTGCTTTAATTCTCTTCATATCCGGCATTTGCAGCCCCGCGACAGCATCGGGCAAATCCCGACAAATTCCTCCGATGGTTAATTGCAACACTTCATCGTAGGAAAGGCCGCTGCATTTAGGCTGCTTGGAACAGTTAATCGGCCGCAAATAAAGGTATTCTTTGTCTTTGCGGTAGGCTGTGACTTTTGCAACTGTCATGGGCGATTTGCATTCCGTACAAATTGCTAAACCTGCGAGGGAACGCGGGGCGCTGGCGCTGCGGGGAGAAAGGCAGCGGTTGCGGCGCAGCAACCTGTCTATTTGGGCGGCTTCTTCTCTGGAAATAATCGGGATGTGGGTGTTAGAAATTACTTGGCCGTTTTGATATTCCAAATCGCCTCGGTAGGCGGGATTTGTCAGCCAGCGGCGGCCGGTGCTGACCGAGATTTTTTTGCTGTATTTCTTGGCTAAATAGCGCACTGAACCCCGCAAGGAACCGTAGAGGAGAAAATGTTCAAAAAAGTCTTTGACGGCGGGGGAAGCGGATTTATCGACGGTGTAGCGGTCTTTGCCGCGACGGTAGCCGTAGGGGGCTTTTCCGGGCGGGGGAAGGGCTTTGATGCGGTTGCGGGCCTGTGCTTTGCGGATGCTGCGGCTGTGTTGGCTGCACTGGATTTCTGCTAGGAGTTTGAGCAAGTTAGCTCTGTTTTCTGTGGCTTTTTCGTCTGTGACAATTAGTTGGATGCCGAGGGTTTCGAGTTGTTCTAGGTGCGAACATATTTGCTGCACTGTGTCGCCGAGTTCTTCGAGGCGCTGAATTAATAAGTATTTGACTGGTTCTGTTTGGCAGTCTTTTAGGAGTTGCTGGAGTTGCTGTCGCCCTCCTAAGTCTTGATAGGTACGATCGACCTCTTGGCCCCAAAATCCCGGCGCGGGTGCAGATTCGAGTAGGGGTTCGCTGTAACTGTAGGCGATGATTTTCATTACTTACTCGCTCAGTTCAATTATATTCCCATCGGGATCTTGGGTGAATAATGCCGATCGACCTGATACACTCATTTGCACCGCGCAGTTGTGAGCAATTAATTGCTCTTTGGCTGCTTCTAAGTTAGTCACAGAAAATGCTAGGTGTCGGTTGCGCCCGAATTTCTCATCATCTACGGCATCTGGTATCAGTGTTGCAGTTAAAATTAGGTGAATCTGGAAGTTGCCGACTTGATACCAGATGCCGGGGAATTTTAATTTTCGATCGATTTTTGACAGTCCTAATACGGTACTGTAAAAGTGTTGAGATTTTTCAATGTTGGAGATGAGTAGCGCGCTGTGGAGGGGTTGGGTAATTTGCATTTTTTTGGGGATTGATTTTTTATTTTAACCGCTGATGCGATCGTACGAGCGCTGAGCAACATGAATATTTTGATGTTTGTTGAATTTTGCATATGATAGCATTACCCGCCGCTCTTAACATATCCATGCAGCTAAAATTCATGAAACGCAAACAAGCTCAGTACAAAAGCTAATTAACGCTCTGGAAAAGTAGATGTTCTTATTCACTTCCAGATCGTTAATTAACCAACTAGCTACGGATAAATAAGCCACTTATACCTACTATTAAATTTACTATGGCTCCCATTATGTACAAATTCAGCCTCCGCACCGCCCTCGTGGTTCCCTTTGTCTTGCAAATTGTTACAGCCGTCGGCTTAGTCGGCTATCTTTCGTTCCGCAACGGACAGAAAGCGGTAACAGATTTGGCTAACCAGCTAATGACTCTGGTGAGCGATGATACCGATCGACACCTAGATAGTTATCTCTCAATCCCTCATCAGATCAATCAAATCAACATCGATGCGATCGACACAGGATTGCTGAATCTAAATGACTTAGATATTGCTGGGCGTTATTTTTGGAAACAGATGCAAGGATTCGACAATCTTGGCATGATTTCCTACGGACTTTCGGATGGACGCTTTGCTGGTGCTGGTGCTGTAATACCGGGGAAAGGCATCACCATTCACGAGCTTTCAGCAAGGACAAATCGGGAAATTTACGCCTATGCAGCGGACGATAAGGGCGATCGAACTAAGCTAGTCGAGGTGGCTGCATATGATACCGTGACAATGGAATGGTACGCTCAGGCGGCTAAAGCGGGCAAACCCATCTGGACTTCTGTATATTCGATAGACCACTTAGAATTTATTGCTGTAGGGGCAATGCGTCCTATTTATGCAAAGCGTAAGCTCATCGGAGTGATTGGGGTCGATTTACAATTATCCAATATTACTAACTTTCTGCAAAACTCAAATTTTAGCAAATCCGGGCAAATTTTTATCATGGAACGAGATGGGCAATTGATTGGAAATTCCGGTGCTCAACCATCTTTTAAAACGGTGAACAATCAAGCCAAACGCTTCAGCGCCCTGAACATCTCCGATCCTGTGATTCAAGCTGCTGCTCAAACGCTGCAAAATCAGTTCGGCAGTTTTAAAAATATTAGAAATAGCCAAAAGCTTAACTTTAAAATTCAAGGACAGCAACACTTTGTTCTTGTTACTCCCTGGCAAGACAAGTTTGGGTTGGACTGGCTGATCGTGACGGTGATTCCAGAATCATATTTTATGGCCAGAATTTATGCCAATACCCGCACCACAATCCTCTTGTGTGCGATCGCATTTACCGTGGCAATCGCAAGTGGAATTTTCACAGCCAGCTTGATTACTCGACCCATTAAAGGTATTACCCAAGCATCAGAAGACATGGCTAACGGTCATCTCGATAGACAGGTAAAAACTAGCTCCATCATCGAACTGAAAAAACTCGCCAACTCTTTTAACAGCATGGCAGGACAACTCAAAGAATCCTTTGAAACCCTGGAAGATAAAGTTAAAGAACGTACCTCCGAACTCGCCACAGCCAACACAAAAATTGCGACTCTAAATCACCGACTCAAAGCGGAAAATATGCGGATGAGTGCCGAACTAGACATCCTCCGACAAATGCAGCAATTGATTTTGCCGAAACGTAAAGAACTGGAGGAAATTCAAGAATTAGATATTGCCGGATTCATGGAACCCGCCGACGAAATAGGCGGCGATTACTACGATGTACTTTATACTGAGGGTGTTGTCACAATTGCGATCGGCGATGTCACCGGACACGGACTAGAAAGCGGGATTTTGATGGTGATGGCTCAAGCTGCTGTTCGCACTCTTCAGGAAATGCCAGAATCCGATCCGGTGCGCTTTTTAGGTACTCTCAACCGGACTCTATACAAAAATATTCAGCGGATGAATTCGGACAAAAACCTGACGCTGGCTCTCCTCAACTACGCAGGTGGCAAAATTAGCATCAGCGGTCAACATGAAGAAACTCTCGTGGTCAGAAAAGACGGTAAAATTGAACGGATTGACATGATGGATTTAGGATTTCCCATCGGCCTAGATGCAGAAATTGCCGATTTTATCGACCAGGTTTTTGTGAACTTAGAGCCTGGGGATGGGGTGGTGCTTTACACTGACGGCATCACCGAAGCTAGAAATATCCACAAAAAATTCTACGGTATAGAAAGACTCTGTGAAGTGCTTTCTCAAAACTGGCATTTGAGCGCCGAACAAATCAAGCAAGCTACCATAGATAATTTGCGAGAATTTGTTGGAGAGCAAAAGGTATTTGATGACATTACTTTGTTAGTATTGAAGCAGCAGGAAAAGATTGTGCATAATTTGTGATTGACGGTGATGAACTCGGTTTCTAAGATTTTTAATTTTACAGCTTCGGGTTTTAACCTGTGCTCGTTTGTATTATATATAGATCGGCTACACAATTGTTTAAAGCTGTCAATATAGATGGGAATTTTGTGCCGGATTTGATATGATTTTAGCACCTTCAAACTTGGAAATGGTGAGATTAGCGATCGGACTCCTGCAAGCGATCGCACATTTTCCGATCGATCGCACAGTGTCTTTTGCTGAGAATGCTGAGGCAACGCCAACAGCCCGCTGGGAGTAATTTTAACAATGGTTTCTCAAAAACGCGCGTTAGCAAAGCCCTCGAAGAGGATCGCCCCCAAAAGGGGCAAAATCGGTCTCCGCGGCGTCCTGGTGGTTCCGTTTGTGTTGCAAATTGTCGCTGCTGTGGGCTGGGTTGGCTATCTCTCTTACAGAAACGGAGAGAAAACAGTAAACGATCTAGCCAGTCAGTTGCAGCGCTCCGTCAGCGCCCGAGTTTACGAACGCGTCCAAAACTACCTGGAAACTCCGCCCCTAGTCAATCAAATCAATCAAGATGCTTTACCCCTGGGAGTGTTGAACTTTGAGGATTTGGAGCGAGCTAAACCCTATCTCTGGAAGCAAGTTCTGCGCTTTGAGTCGATCGGCTACGCGGGAATTGCCAACGAACAAGGCCAGTACCTGCGAATTGGTTGGGTGAACCGACTCGCGGGAGCTGAGCAACCTCAGCTTGCCAAGCAACTGATTCCCGGGGGTGGCGACTTGCTCTACTACAACGTTGACGGTGATGGAAACCCGATCGAACTTGAGAGAGCGCAGCCCAATTATGACGTTAGAGAGCGCCCCTTTTACACGGTTGTTGTTGATAAAAAACAGGCAGCTTGGAGCGACGTTTACATTAATTTTGGCTACGGTACGCTGCAAATTAATGCCAGTCAACCCTATTATGATGCCGCAGGCAAACTGATCGGCGTGCTGACTTGCCAGATGGGGCTGGATCAAATTCGCGGTTTCCTGCAAACCTTAAACGTGGGTAATTCCGGTCAAGTATTTATCATTGAACCCAACGGCGATTTAATCGCCAGTTCGGTGAAGAATCAGCCTCTGTCGGTGGGAAAAGGCAAAGATACAAAGCGGCTCAAAACGCAGGAAAACAGCAACCCGCTGATGCGCCAAAGTGTGGTTTATTTGCTCGATCGCTTCCACCGTTTGGAAGACATTCAAGAAACTGCTCAACTTAATTTTCAGCTCAACGGTCAGCGGCAATTTCTCCAAGTTTCTCCGCTAACTGACAAATATGGTCTCAATTGGCTGATTGTAGTTGTGGTTCCCGAAGCCGACTTTATGGCGCAAATTTATGCTAACACCCGCAACACCATCTTGCTCTGCATTGCTGCTTTAATTGCCTCGGTTGGAGTTGGTTTTGTCACAGCTAGCAAGATTGCTCGCCGGATTTTGGGAATTGCTAAAGCTTCAGAAAATCTCGCAGGCGGCGCTCTCAATCAGAAGGTGGATTCTAGCAGAATTTTTGAATTTGAGACCTTAGCCCATTCCTTTAACAGCATGGCCAGACAACTAAAAGAATCTTTTGAAACCCTCGAAGATAAAGTTACAGAACGCACCTCGGAACTCGGCACAGCCAATCAAGAAATTGCTGCTCTCAACCAGCGGCTGAAAGCGGAAAATCGGCGCATGAGTTCGGAACTCGGTATGCTCAGACAAATGCAGCAGTTGATTCTGCCCAAACCAGCAGAACTCGCAGCAATTGAAGACTTGGATATTGCCGGATTCATGGAAGCAGCCTCGGAAGTTGGCGGCGATTACTACGATGTGCTTTACACTGAAGGTGTGGTGACAATTGCGATCGGCGATGTCACCGGACACGGACTGGAAAGCGGCATTTTGATGGTGATGACTCAAGCTGCTGTTCGCACTCTTCAGGAAATGCCAGAATCCGATCCGGTGCGCTTTTTAGATACTCTCAACCGCACCCTGTACAAAAATATTCAGCGCATGAATTCTGACAAAAACCTGACGCTGGCTCTCCTCAACTACGCAGACGGCCTAATTAGCATCAGCGGTCAACACGAGGAAACTCTCGTGGTCAGAAAAGACGGTAAAATTGAACGGATTGACATGATGGATTTAGGATTTCCCATCGGCTTAGATGCAGAAATTGTCAATTTTATCGATCGTGTTTTCGTCAAGTTAGAGCCGGGAGACGGGGTGGTGCTGTATACTGACGGCATCACGGAAGCCAGAAACACCGCCAAACAATTCTACGGACTCGAAAGGCTTTGTAAAGTAATTTCTATTAATTGGCACAAAAGCGCCGCCGAAATCAATCAAGCGGCAATTAATGACCTGCGGCAATTTATTGGAGAACAAAAAGTATTTGATGATATTACTTTGGTAGTATTAAAGCAGCAGAGTGGCATCTCGCAGAATTTAGCCTCGACTCACCGAAACCCGGTTTATCTCCTATAGCGGACGTTCTTAATGGCTCTTTCTCCGTGCGATCGATTGCAGGTGTAAAAATAATCACACATGGCAGCTTAAAAACAGTGACACAAATATTTGGAGACTTCATCGACCAATTTCCTCCCGAACACGACTCCCTAGAACTTACTTTTACGCCGAGTTCTCGCCCCATCAAGCAGCGCTGGCGCAATAACCTGCTTTCAGCTCATTTTGTAGCAGATTATTTGTCCAGTTTTTTACCAGTGGACGCACAGGATACTAGCAAAGAGAAGCGGATTAAACAAAGTAAGGGAGCTGTGAGCTACGTCGCCAACGAATTGTTAGAAAATGCGATAAAATTCAATAAGGATGATGCCAATTATAAGGTCAGATTCGGGATACATTTTATTGGTGAAAGCGACGTGACGGCGGTGATTTTTGCCAGTAATAGTGTCAATCAAGAAGGCGCGAATAAGCTCGATGAGTTTATTCAAAAAGTGCTGGCTTCCGATCCAAATGAACTGTATTTGCAGCAGCTTGAAAAGAGTGCTGAATCTGAAAGCGAAACCTCGGGATTGGGGCTGCTGACGATGATTAATGATTATTCAGCTAAGATCGGCTGGAAATTTGAGCCAAAATCTGATATTGATACGATCGTAGTTACGACTGTTGTTCAAATTACTGTCTAGTTGCAACCATTTCAATATTTACTATTTTTATGCGATCGCCTACTTTCAGTCAGGAAACCAAATCACAATGAGTATGCCAGAAATTCAAGGTGAAGATTACAGCATTCAGTACGATCGAGAATCGGTAACAGTCAGCTTCATCGGCGAACTCAGCCTGGGCGGCCCAGCAGAGTATGCACCAATAGTCGAATTGCTAGATTCGGTAGCCAATCCCGAACCGCCTACGATTACGTTGAATCTAAAAAAATTGGAATTTGTTAACAGTTCTGGTATCAGTATGCTGTCTAAGTTTGTCATTACCGTACGCAAAAAGAAAACGATTCAACTTTTGGTATTGGGTTCTAATGATGTTCCGTGGCAACAAAAATCTCTCAAAAATTTAGAAAAGCTGTTGCCAACTTTGAAGCTCGAATTAGAGTAGGCTGTCGCGCATTGGAATTTTATATTCAGGGCGGGTGGGACGCCCACTCCACAAGAGTTTGATTTTTTTTGACATACAATTCACCTAAGTTTGCTGCATCGGCAGTTCAATGATAAACTCTGTTCCCTTGGACGGATCAGACTCGCATCGGAGCGTTCCCCGGTGATTTTCTACTAATATTTTGTAGACAATAGACAATCCTAAACCGGTACCTTTGCCGATTTCTTTGGTGGTAAAAAACTGCTCGAACATTCGTTTTTTTACGTCTGGTGTCATTCCCGCTCCCGTGTCAGCAATCCGCACTCTCACGCGATCGAACCCAGCGACTTCTGTGCGTATTGAAATTTTTAAGCCGGAATTTTTCCGCTTTTGTGCTGCTTCGTCTAAAGCATCGATCGCGTTGCTGATTAGATTCATAAATACTTGATTTAGCTGTCCGGCATAACACTCTACAGACGGCAATTTTCCATAACTTTTAACTACTTCAATGTCGGGACGGTCTATTTTAGAATTGAGACGGTTTCGCAAAATTAACACGGTGCTGTCTATGCTGTCGTGCAAATCGCACAGCGTCATTTTACTGTTATCTGTGCGCGAAAAGCTGCCCATAGATTTGACAATTTCGCGAATGCGAGTGGAACCCATTTGCATCGAAGACATAACTTTAGGCAAGTCTTGAACTAAAAATTCAAGATCCATCTCTTCAATTTGATCTTTAATTTCGGGACAGGGATCGGGACAGTATTCTTGATAGAGTTTCAGCAGGTGCAGCAAATCTTTAGTATAAATTTCGGCATGGCTCAAGTTGCCGTAAATAAAGCTAACTGGGTTATTGATTTCGTGGACGATACTAGCCATTAACGCTCCCAGGGAAGACATTTTTTCGCTGTGGAGGAGCTGAGCTTGAGTTTCTTTGAGTTCGCGAAGTGCGCGATCGATCTCGGCTGCTTGGGCTTCTGCTTTGGAGGTAGCAGCACAGCTTTCTTGATACAGTTCAACCTGTTTGAGGTCGATTTCAAATTGTTCGATTTCGCTTTCTTGCTGGTATTGACTCACCACGGCATCGAATGCTGCTAGCAATTCGCCGCCCGCAGCTTCGACAATGTACAGCAGGTGGGGATTGTCCAGGCTCAGTTGGGTATCGGGAACTTGCACCAGTGCTTTGATGCGATCGATATATTCGCGCACTTGTCTGTCTAAATGCAGCGGCGCCTCAAAATACATTGCTTTGACAGCGGGTGAAGGGGGACTCAAGATGTTGGCGCTGCTGTCAGTATTTATTAAATCCCTGTGGGAATTTTCCATAAGCTCGTGAGCTTCTAGCAAATTCCCCCGCAGTTTTTCTCTTTCTGCCGCATTCTGGGAGTAGATTAACCTCATACAAAAAAAAGCCATTCGCTGCGAAAGCATCCGCTGGCGACCGCTGATATTTATTACCGCAGCACTAACTTTTCTGGCTGTCGTAATTTCTTCCAGATTAAAGTAATTGCTCAGTGCCGCCATTGGTAATACTCCCGACTCGACTAAATGTCTGTAGCTCTTTCTGACACAAGATTTTAGCGCCATAAAAATTTTTGTACAATATGGTATACAATATATTCTGTATATTCGGCTGAAGTAGTATCCTAAAACACAATTAGTTTCAATTAATGGCTGATGTCAGATGTTGAAGGAAGAAGGAATTTCGGCAACCGATTATTTAACGGATTTAACGGATGTAACTGATGTCAGGAATCAGGCTTTAGTTATCTACCAGAGGCAGAAGTTGCGCTCGACCGCACGGGAAAAGCCTTATTTAGAACGCCTTAACCCTCGGGAGCGGTTGCTACCTCATAGTTTTTAAGATTCGGCTTATTGCACTGTTTTTCTTAATTATCCAAAAATTTAACAATCAACTTCGCCATGATTTGAGCTTGAGTTTGCGGCAATCCGTGATCGGCATTGGGAATAATTTCTAACTCGGCCCCGGGTATCTCCTTGGTGTAGGTTTCACAGTGCCATAAAGGAATTGTTTCATCACTATCTCCTGTGATGACTAAGGTAGGAATTTGCAATTTATGAATTTCTTTTTCTACTGTATCAACTGCGTCTTCCGGCCGCATCCGGCTCATTAAAAATGACCTTGCTACTGGTTGAGACATTAACTCGCGCCGCCACCCGGCAATTTGCTGCAATTTGTCGCTTTTTCCCGCTAAACCGGCAAAAGGTTTTGCCAACTGCAAGGCCCAATCGACGGCTGGAGTTTTCCACAGCAGCGGCCGCAAAGCATCGTATTGACCGCAAAAACTGTCGTCCCGAATTCCCGCAGGTGCTGCTAATACTAAGCTGCTGACAGAATTAGGATATTTTAGGGCATATGCAGAGGCTACCCAACCGCCGAAAGAATGTCCGATGATGCAGCAGGGTTCGATATTTAGTTGTTCTACAACTTGCCGTACAAAGGCAACTTCGACAGCTACGCCGTAGCGGATTTGGGGTTGGCTGGATTCTCCAAAACCCAACATATCTAAACTGATGCACCGAAACTGAGATTGCAATAACTCGATTAATGGCAGCCAGCAAGTCTTTTCTCCGAAGAAACCGTGCAGCAGCAATAAGGGTGGGCCGCTTCCGATGTCGAGGTAGGCGGCTGTTTGGCTGCTGCTATTGACAAATGTATTTAATGTATGCTTGCGTGCTGCGACTGCTTGAGACTGCATGACGTTCGCCTCCTGCTATAATTTATGACCGATTTGTAAACGATTGTAACAAAACAGCAGCCCAAAGGTTAAACTTCATTACGGAGTACACCATTAGAAATAGACCGTGATAATCTCTATAAATATTACAAAATGCTGCCAACCCAAAGCAGGAGAATACTTTGAACTCTACTTTAAAACGTTACCCGGCTTGCTCCCTGCGCGAAGATGTCAGTGAGTACGTAGCACACCTGCAGCTTCACATGACTTTACAAGCTCGCAATTTGCTTCCTAACATTACTACCGCGAAAGACAGTCGCGAACAACTTTTGCAGCAGACTCAGGCTCATTTTGAGAAACGAGTTTCTCGACAAGCTATTTAAACAAATTTTGTCTTCCAGTTTGACGATCGCCCGCAGTCTTCTCTAATTTTCATCATCCCCGAAACCCGGTATCTTCAAAAATACCGGGTTTCTTTTCACGTAATCGGGCACTGCTGCCGGCTTTTCGGTAATATGCGTTGGGTGTTTTAATTTTATATTTATGCGAATTCCAATTATTGCTTTTTTGGCTTTGGCGCAGGTGGCTGGCGGTGAATTGGCTGCGCGGGCGATCGATAATCCGACAGTCGTACTGAATGAGGCGGAGTTTGGAGAGGGAAGCGCAGAGGCGCACAGGGAGGAGGATCGGGTAATTGGTGATAAATTAACGTCAAATCCACCGTCTCTTTTGTTTGTAGCCGAGTCTAGATCCCCCCTAACCCCCCTTAACAAGGGGGGGACAAGAGATATTCTCAAAGTCCCCCTTCTTAAGGGGGATTTAGGGGGATCTAGACTGGACAACCAGCGACATTTGTTATCGGTTCCAGTCTTAAATAGTCACCAATCGGATCAGGTGAGTCTAACTGTGGGGGATTTTCCCAAATCCGATGAGATCCCAGTTGGGGTGGCACAACGATCGAGCAAGCAAGCACTTTCACCAAAGTCCGATCGCCATAAAGATTTTACATCTGCGTTACCAACTCCGGCGACTCTGCCGACGAAAGCCGAAGTCCCGCAACCAGTAAACAGCAGCGCCCGACAGCTAGGCGGTACTCTACAAATCAGTCAAGCTGCCAATGCTGAGGGCGTTTACGTTGCGGAGGTGAAAATTCGCTTTGTCAATTCTAGAGGCGAAGCAGTTGATAAAAAAGGGAATCCGGTTGAGGGCAGAATTTCGGAAGATTTTATCCGAGGTGAGCTCAAACTCAAGGCGGGGGATAACTACAGCCCGGAAGTTGTACGATCGGACTTGCAGCAGTTGCAGCAGTTGGGATTGTTTGAGAAAGTAACGGTTTCTACTGAGGAAGTAGGCACGGATCTTAGTGTAATTTATAACGTTCAAGAGCGATCGGCTCGCTCTTTTAGCGCGAGTGCGACTCTGAATGATGATGTTGGTGTTGGTGTTCCTCTTTCGTATACCGATCGAGCTTTCTCCCGAACTCCGCAGCGGTTGTCGGTGGAAATTCAGCCCAGCCTCCGAGGTATCGAGTACGATGTCCAGTTTGTCAGCCCTTACGTTGCTGCCCAAGACCGTTTGGGATACAGTGTGAGAGCTTTTGGCGATCGCCGAACATCGGAAATTTTCAACGAAGATATCGATTTGCCCAACGGGAACCGAGTTCGGGAAATTCGGAGGGGGGGAAATCTCAGGTTTACTAGACCTTTGGGCGATTGGCGATCGACTTTGGGATTGAATTATACAAATATCAGCACGCGCGATCGCAACTTAAATATTGCCCGCCGCGACGAACTCGGCAATCCTCTCACATTCAGCGGTACGGGTGTTGATGAGTTATACACTGTTTCTTTTGGCGCGATTCGCGATCGGCGAAACAATCCCTTCAACCCAACCAGCGGCTCGATTTTTAGCCTCAGCACCGAGCAGTCGATACCTCTGGGGCGAGGTAACATTGCGAGTAACCGTTTGTTGGCAAATTATATACAGTATGTACCAATTACTCTGCTCGGCATCAGCGAGTCCGAAGCCTTGCCAGAAATGCTGGCTTTTAACTTGCAAGCGGGGACGGTAATTGGGGATTTGCCGCCAACGGAAGCGTTTCGCCTCGGCGGCCGCAATTCCGTGCGCGGTTACGATAGCGGGGATATTGGTAGTGGCCGGAGTTATTTCTTGGCTTCGGGCGAATATCGGTTTCCGGTCGGTAGAGATGTCGGCGGCGTGGTTTTTGTGGATTTTGCGTCGGATTTGGGAACCGGAGACAGGGTGTTGGGCAAACCGGCTTCGGTGAGGGATAAACCGGGGACTGGGGTGGGTGTTGGGTTAGGTATGAGGGTGCGATCGCCCGTGGGATTACTTCGCTTAGATGTCGGTATTGGCGACTCCGGCGAGGTCAAATTTGTGCTCGGTACCAAGCAGCGCTTTTGAGTAGATCGGGTTCCTTTTGGGACAAGCAATAAATCTGGACACGGCAGTGCCGTGTCCCTACAATTAATTTGGCGTAGGGACACGGCACTGCTGTGTCCTCTATCTATGTCAGCCGTGTCCTGTATATTATGCTGACGCAGCCGGAATTAATCTCATTTCCTGGAAAACGGCTATACAAAAAAAGCGATTTGTTTGAATTAATCATGGTGTTTGTAGATACACTCGATCGCCAATTTGCTGTATCATTTATGACACTCTATAAATATTTTAAAGCGTGATTTTGGTGCGATCGAGCAGTACAAATAGACCGCGCTATTGACATCAGATTTTTAGTTCGCCGCCATAAAAAGACTGCGATCTGGGACATCAGTAGCATGAGACAAAAAAATTGAATTAAGAGTTTGACGATTGCGATCGCGATCGAAAAAAATGTTAAGTTACGTAATGTCAAGATATCAGGAATATCTCATGGGTAACGTCCAAGCAACTTTTAAGGCTACAGAAAAAGCCTTTCATATTGAGGGATATGAAAAGATTGACTTCAGCCTGCTTTACGTGGATGGAGCCTTTGGACTTGAGAACTCTGAAATTGCAGAGAGCTACCGTCACTTCGGGCGCTGTTTAATGGTTGTAGACAAGACAGTCTACGGTCTCTACGGTCAGCAGATGCAAGCTTACTTCAAGCATCACGAGATTGACCTAACAGTTTTTCCGGTCACGATCAAGGAAACAGACAAGACGCTACGGACTTTTGAGAAGATTGTAGATGCGTTTGCAGACTTTGGGCTGGTGCGGAAAGAGCCTGTTTTGGTGGTTGGCGGCGGTTTAACTACGGATGTGGCTGGCTTTGCCTGTTCCACTTACCGCCGTCGCACTAACTATATTCGAGTCCCCACGACGCTGATTGGGTTGATTGATGCGAGTGTCGCGATCAAAGTTGCCGTCAACCACGGTAAGTTAAAGAATCGTCTCGGTGCTTATCACGCTTCTGGGAAGGTGATTCTAGACTTCTCATTCTTGAAAACGCTGCCTGTGGATCAGGTGCGTAACGGGATGGCAGAGTTGATCAAGATTGCTGTCGTCGCTAACAGCGAAATTTTTGAGTTGCTCGAAAAGCATGGCGAAGCACTTTTGCATACTCATTTCGGCTACTTGAATGGGACTCCCGAACTCCGGGAAATCGCTCACAAGGTTACGTATGACGCGATTAACACGATGTTGGGGCTGGAAGTGCCTAACTTGCACGAGCTCGATCTCGATCGAGTGATTGCATACGGTCATACCTGGAGTCCTACTTTGGAACTAACGCCGGAGATTCCGATGTTCCACGGTCATAGTGTCAACATTGATATGGCATTCTCGGCAACCATTGCTCAGCACCGAGGCTATATTTCGATCGAAGATCGCGATCGGATTCACGGCTTGATGAGCCGCATTGGTTTGGCGATTGATAGCGCTTATCTCACCTCTGAGTTGTTGTGGAAAGCCACAGAATCGATCAGTCGGACGCGCGATGGTTTGGTGCGGGCCGCAGTTCCCAAGCCGATCGGAAGCTGCGTTTTCATGAATGATTTGACCCGGGCCGAGTTGGATGAGACCCTGGCAATCCACAAAGAAATTTGCCGCGGCTATGCTCGCGGTGGAGATGGTGAAGATATGTACATGACGTTAGAGACCACTAACGCTCCGATTGCAGCAGGTGTGCAAGGATGACATTAGCCCCCAGAGCTGTGACGCCGCTGGGCATCCTGGCGACCAAGCTCGAGCATCTCACAGACCAAATAGAAGCCTTAGATAGCGTCGATGCAAATCTCAAGTCTCAATTGCGGCAAGCTAGCGAGTTAGCAAGTGGCTTAGATCCTTACATCAATCGTTGTACAACGCCGGAGTCTCCGGCCTTGGCAGCCCTGGTTAAGCGCACCCAAGCAGAAGATTGGAGCAAGCGGTTTTCCGACAGCGAGACTGTCCAGCAGTTAGAGCAAGAAATGCTCTCAGGACATCTGGAAGGTCAAACTCTCAAGTTTTTTGTGCATTTAACTCGGGCGAAGCGAGTCTTAGAAATCGGTATGTTTACCGGCTACTCTGCCCTCGCGATGGCTGAAGCCCTGCCCGATGACGGTGAAGTGGTAGCGTGCGAGGTAGATGCCTACGTAGCCGAGTTTGCTCAGCAATGTTTTAAGGAGTCTCCCGACGGACACAAAATTTCCGTCAAGGTTGCTCCGGCGCTGTTGACTCTCAAACAGTTAGCTGCCGACAAAAGTCAGGTGTTCGATTTAGTCTTTATTGATGCCGACAAGGCTGGATATGTAGACTATTTGAACTTGTTGCTAGAGACGGAACTCCTAGCACCTAAAGCTTTGATTTGTGTAGATAATACCCTCATGCAAGGACAGCCTTACCTGTCTGGCAAGGCTACTGCTAACGGGGCGGCGATCGCCAAATTCAACCAGGCAGTTGCAGACGATCCTCGGATAGAGCAAGTGCTGCTCCCGTTGAGAGATGGTCTGACGATGATCCGCCGAGCTTAGGCGACAATCCTACACTTTACTGGTTGCAGTAATACCAATTTAATGGGTCGTTGCACATATCTCGATCCCCCTAAATCCCCCTTAAGAAGGGGGACTTTGAGTAACTCTTGTCCCCCCCTCCCACCAGGGGGGTGCCAGGGAGATCAGATTCTATGCAGCCTCGTAAAAAATTGGTATAAAGTGTAGGATTGTCATCTTTCAATATCTTTGAATTTTTGTTTGTTGTAATAGAAGAAAAGCGTGACGCAAAAAATATCGATCGCAGCTACGGGGCCCGATCGTCAAACAATCGCAGGTAACGGGTGGCTGCAAAATTCAGTAAAAACAGTGGCAACTCTGAGCCTGCTGCTGTTGGTGCTACCGCTAAATATCACTTTAACGGCGATCGCCTTGCTCGCGGCAATCCTAGTTAGACCATTTCAGTCTAGGACAGTGGCCGCTAATCCTCAAACTATCCTGGTCAGCGGTGGCAAGATGACCAAGGCTTTGCAGTTAGCCCGATCGTTCCATCAGGCCGGCCATCGAGTAATTTTGATCGAATCACACAAATATTGGTTAACCGGGCATCGATTTTCTTGGGCAGTTGACAAGTTTTATACCGTACCAAATCCTCAAGCCAAGGACTATATTGATGCGCTATTAGAAATTGTCAAAAAAGAAGGAGTTGATGTTTACGTCCCGGTTTGCAGTCCAGTTGCTAGTTATTACGATGCTAAGGCCAAACAAGCATTATCGCCTCATTGCTTCGTCATGCACTTCGATCCAGAAATGGTTCAGCAATTGGATGATAAATCTAAGTTTTCCGCAGTCGCACAATCATTAGGTCTTTCTGTACCTGAGTCCTACTGCATCACTCAGCCGAGTCAGGTGCAGGAATTTGATTTTTCTGGGCAAGAGCGCAAATACATTATTAAGAGTATTCCCTACGACTCTGTGCGCCGATTAGACCTGACTAAACTACCGTGCAATACACCAGCAGAGACAGCGGCATTTGTCAAGGATTTGCCAATTTCTGAGCGCAATCCTTGGATTATGCAAGCGTTTATTCCGGGGCAAGAATACTGCACCCACAGTACAGTCAGGGATGGGGAACTGCGGCTGCATTGTTGTTGCAAGTCGTCAGCATTTCAGATTAATTATGAAATGGTGGATCATCCAGAAATCGAAGCATGGGTGAGACGGTTTGTTGGTGGTTTGAATTTAACTGGGCAAATTTCCTTTGATTTCATTCAAGCCCATGATGATGGACGCATTTATGCGATCGAGTGCAACCCCCGCACTCATTCAGCCATTACCATGTTCTACAGCAATCCCGATGTCGCAAAAGCTTATTTAGAAACTGAGCCTTTGTCAGAGGTAATTCAACCGCTGAAATCTAGTCGCCCAACCTATTGGATTTACCATGAAATTTGGCGGTTGGTGACGAATTTGCTGTCTCCGGCCCAGACTTGGCGCAGGTTGCAAATCATTGTTAGCGGCAAAGATGCAATTTTTGAATGGTTCGATCCGCTACCGTTTTTGATGGTTCATCACTGGCAGATACCCTTATTATTGCTGGGAAATTTGCGGCAATTAAAAGGCTGGATTCGGATTGATTTTAATATTGGTAAGCTTGTCGAATTGGCTGGAGATTAATTATGTCGGTATTGCGTGTTTTGCATTTGGTAGGGTCTGCTGCTGACGATTTTTACTGCGATTTATCCAGGCTTTATGCCGAAAATTGTATTGAATTTACCGCTAATCCAGCACTTTACGAATTTCATATTGCTTACGTTTCGCCAGATAGCCAATGGCGGTTTCCGAAATCCCTGAGTCGCGAGGATCTCGACCTAGCCCAGCCCTTATCCTTATCAGAAGCAGTGCAAGTTTTGACAGCACTCAAGATTGACGTAATGTTACCGCAAATGTTTTGCCTTCCGGGCATGACATACTACCGATCGTTGTTTGATTTGCTGAAGATTCCCTACGTGGGAAACACTTCTGATGTGATGGCGCTGACTGCGAACAAAGCGACAGCAAAAGCCGTTGTCGCCGCCTCTGGTGTCGCAGTACCGAAAGGAGAATTGCTCAGCCGGGGCGATCGACCTCAAATTGCTACACCAGCAGTGCTCAAGCCTGTGGATGCCGATAATTCTATAGGAGTAGTCTTGGTAAAAAATCCCTCTGACTACGACACTGCTTTGGAGACAGCATTTGGTTATTCAGAACAGGTATTGGTAGAAACATTTATTGAACTTGGCAGAGAAGTCAGATGCGGTATCATCGTTCAGGATGGTCAGTTGGTCTGCTTGCCGCTGGAAGAGTACCTGATGGACAAAGATGAGCGGCCAATTCGCAGTTATGAAGATAAGCTCAAACGAGATGAAACTGGTGATTTGACGATGGTTGCGAAGGACAATCACAAATCATGGATAGTCGATCCAAGCGATCCGATTACAGAGAAAGTTTGGGAGGCCGCCAAAAAATGTCATGTAGCCCTAGGCTGTCAGCATTACAGCCTCTTTGATTTCCGCATCGATCCCAGCGGGCAGCCTTGGTTTTTGGAAGCAGGACTATATTGCTCTTTTGCTAAAACAAGTGTGATTTCGGCGATGGCAAAAGCATCGGGAATTTCTTTGGATATGGTGTTTCAAACAATGTTAAAGAATGCACTTTGACTGTTAGTAACTCAGACATGATGAGGAGACGGCAGTGCCGTTTCCCTACCGCGATTATATGATGAGGAAACGGCAGTGCCGTGTCCTGATAGAGGAGACGGCAGTGCCGTGTCCGTACCGCGATTATATGTGTCAATTAAACAACACTCTTAAACAGATTTTGGGCGACGAAATTGCCCACCGCCAAACCAGTTGGTAGCGCATCATCAACCGTCGCCTCGCGCACGTGAATACCGCCGTAAACCCGACTGATCGCATCGTCATAGGCGGCATCGTAAAAACTGTTGTAAGTGCGGGTTACACCCGGCATTTCTTGGGAAACTGTCGTAAACGAGTAGTTTTCACCAAAAAAGTTGGTCATCACCCCAGCAAATCCACCGCCAAAAGTCGAATGTCCAGAGATGTAATCTGGGAAGGGTGGCGTGGGATTGAGTAGGGGTTCCCATTCTGGATCGGTTACTGTTCCTGGAATGCCTTTTTTCTCGGCAAACCCGCCGGTAATCAAGTCGTCAGGGCGCGGTTGAATCACTTTTCCGTTGTACTTAGCATCCCAGGCGACGATCGCCCATCGGCCCAAAGCAACGTTCAACTCAGCAAACAAACGGGCATTTTCGGGGAGAGTGTTTTCCTCGCGCATGGCGACTTCTTGGGCGATTTGATTCAATTGGCCGTAGGGGCGGAAACTGTCGGGACGATCGTACGCCCAGAAAACAGCGATTTCAGTTTGGTCGGGAGTTCGGGTTATGGCGGTGTTTGCGGTGCTATTTTTGCCTCCCAACAACCGGACTTCTTCCAATTCTTTGACAAATAGATCGGTTCCCGGTACGCCATCTAAACCACCCGGGGCAAATTGGGCGCTGCTGGGGATAGCAAAGGGCTTGACTTTGCCCCAGTTGGGCCCGACTGCTACGCCTACATTCGCCCCTTCGGTATTTGGCCGCCAAACGTAGTCGCCCGCTGGGGGAACATAGGGCGCGTTGTTGCTGGAACCAACCGTCGTCGGCGCGGGAGGCGATGATGGTGTCGGCTACGAAGTTCCCGAAGGCGACTCCATCAGCCTCGGCTTGCGGTGTGTCGTTGATTTCTGCTAGGGAAAGGGCTAATTGCCGATCGAATAATTGAGTTTGATTTGGCAGTAGTTTCACTAACACTCGGTGGGCTGCTGCTGCTGCTGCTGCTTCCTCCGATGCGCCAGCGGGGGCGTCTGTGTTGACAGCATAGGATGTGCGAGTGCGATCGAACGCATTCACCGCATCATATACAGACAGGGACGTAATCGCCAGCAGACGCGATCCAGTAGTAGGCGGCACGCCCCGTCCCGCTTTCCCTTCAGCTTGGATCGCATTTAAAGCGGTAGCATTCCAGCCGAGAACGACATCACTTCCGGTTGCCGAAACCAGTTTCGAGATTTGCTTGGTGTTGTTGTTATCCTGGGTAATTTCGGCAATCAAATTGCAAGCCCCCGGAGCTCCAACTGATGTCATATTGCCATAGTTCAACCTAACGGTTGTCGATTGTCCCGGAAGCAAATTCACTTGTTGGATGGTGGAGGTAAGCAAGCAATCGTTGATTAATTTGCCGTCTCCGGCGCGATCGATCGTTTCGTCTGTGGAGGTGTAGAGTTTGACGGTGACTGGGCCTGCGATCGGTGTGGAACCTTGATTTGTCAGCTTGACATTGACTTTACCTCGATCGCCCATTTCAATAGTTTTAGGCAAATCGATCTTGCTAAATTTAGCGACTAAATCCCCCTGGGAGGGAAGTAGACTTTGAGCAGTTATTATACCTACAGGTTCCTGACTCATTAATATTGCCTTCTTTAAAATCAATACTCCGGACAGTTTTTAAAGAGGGATGCGATCGCAATACAGGAGAGAAGTAAAAAAAGTGAATGCAATCTTAACCCAAAATAAGCAGAAAAAAAGGCACTCTTTTCGGTTAAGCTATAAAAACACACAAGCTTAA
>JANNOR010000073.1:0-29089 GCA_031399265.1 Cyanobacteria bacterium SOY_34_metabat_3
GTTGCTGATCCCATCCGACAAACCACAATTCACGCGGCGCTTCACGCTGGTAATGATGCTGGTGCAGCTCGCGCTGACGGCGTGGCTGTATGGGCGATTCTCCAGCAACACCGCGGCACTGCAGTTTGAAACCCGCTTACCGTGGATTGAGCAGTGGGGCGTGTTTTATCACATTGGCCTGGACGGATTCAATGTGTTGCTCGTGCTCCTGACGGCGTTTCTGGCACCGCTGGTGGGGTCACTTGCCACTGAGGAGGTGCAGGCCGACCGCTGGCTGGCGCTTTACAACGGTGCCTGGGGCGGCGATTTGTCCCATATCTATGCGGCGTCGAGCCTCTGACCCCCAGATTTACTTGACCGATCCGGTTTTCAGGCTCAGGGTTCGCCTCGGGGCGGACCCGCTCTTGTGCCATGCGCGCGGGCTGTGCCGGTAAAAGCAACAGGAAAGGGACAGGATATGCGCGATTTCTTCATCAACTCCTTCGAAATCCTTGTCGGGATAATTGAGCAATCACCTTCGCGCCAATAGTCGCTTGAATCGGTACCTTAAATTGGTGTCTGGGAATCAACTCCTTGAGTTTTTCAGTCAAGCCGCGTCCGACATTATAAGCTTTATCGCGGTGTACAATCATCGCCAAAGCATCAACCGGTTCGCCATTAATTAAAATGTCCAATTTCACCAGCGGATTTTCGCGATAACCAATTAGGTGATACTCCATGCTCGCATAACCGCGCGATCGCGATTTCATCTGATCGAAAAAGTCCGTCACCACTTCCGCCAAAGGCAAGTCGTAAATCAGCGTCGTCCGCCCTTGGCTGAGATATTTCATATCCTTAAAAACGCCCCGCCGATTCTGAGACAATTCCATCAGCGTCCCCACATAAGCTTCCGGGGATAGCATTTCTACCTGCACGTAAGGCTCCTCAATTTTATCGCGGTACTGAGGGTCTGGCAAGTGGCTCGGATTGTCAATTGTTAAAACTTCTCCTTTGATTGTGGTGACTTGATAAACCACAGAAGGAGCTGTAACAATCAAATTCAAATTGTATTCTCTCTCCAGTCTTTCTTGCACAATTTCCATGTGCAGCAAACCCAAGAAACCGCAGCGAAAACCAAATCCCATCGCACTGGAAGTTTCCGGTTCGTAAGAAAGCGCTGCATCGTTGAGTTCGAGTTTTTCCAAAGCTTCGCGCAAATCGGGAAATTGGTCGGCATCGATCGGGAACAAGCCGCAATAAACCATCGGTGTCGCTTCAGCATAACCAGGCCACGGCTCCGATGCGGGCTTTTTCACCAAAGTAATCGTATCTCCGACGCGAGCATCAGCTACTGCCTTAATTGATGCGCCCAGATAACCAACTTCTCCCGCGTGCAGTTCATCTACAGGAATTTGAGTGGGTGAAAGTATTCCCAATTCATCGATGACGTATTCCTTCCCCGAAACCATCAATAGAACCCGATCGCCTTTTTTGACACTGCCATCCATCACCCGGAAATAAACAATTACTCCCCGATAAGCATCGTAATAACTGTCAAAAATTAGCGCCCTGAGCGGCTTATCAACGGTATCCTGGGGCGGTGGCACTTTTGCGACGATCGCCTCCAAAATATCATCAATGCCGATACCTTCCTTCGCAGAAGCCAAAATCGCGTCGCTACAGTCGAGGCCGACAATTTCTTCAATCTCCCCTTTTACCCTGTCTGGTTCCGCCCCCGGTAGGTCAATTTTATTTAAAACTGTAATAATTTCTAAATCATTTGCCAGAGCTAGGTAGACATTGGCCAAGGTTTGTGCTTCCACGCCTTGAGATGCGTCTACCACCAGCAGCGCACCTTCGCACGCAGCCAGCGATCGCGACACCTCGTAGGAGAAGTCTACGTGTCCGGGAGTGTCGATCAGGTTGAGCACGTACTCCTGACCGTCCTTGGCAGTGTAATTCATCCGAGCGGCTTGCAGCTTGATCGTGATGCCGCGTTCGCGTTCGAGATCCATGCTGTCTAAAAACTGCTCTTTCATCTCCCGTGCTTGCACTGTCCCAGTCGCCTGCAACAGCCGATCGGCCAAAGTGGATTTTCCGTGGTCGATGTGAGCAATAATCGAAAAATTGCGAATGCGAGATACAGGGACGTTAGTCATAAAACCTATCGGCAAAAGATTGACTTTTGTTGTATTATAAAACTTCATTCAATCTACAGTCATTTATAGTCATTTAGAGACTTAAATGTAATTTAGTTTTTTCTCGGCGGTAGGTTGACAGATCCATATATTTATGCTAGGTTCAGCAGTTAACTCCACCGAAGACGCTATTCTGAGAAAAAAAATCTCTCAGTTATTGTACGGAGAGCTGTTGAACGATTGGGACGCTGCCGATCGCCAACATCCGCCCTCAAACAGGAGAGTTCAGTCAGGTTGTTCAGCTAAGCCCGATCGCAAACTTGAAAATATTCCTTAGAAGTTGCTGGCGCTTGACAAGAAGCAGATAATTTGCTCAAATGACGAAAGCAGAACGCCAAGGGTGTAAAAATATAGGTTTTGGGCCACTGCGATCTCTACTGGGAGTAAGTCATTACCTCCTTCAGAACACTTCCTTCAACACAAAAAAGCGTAAATTCCTAGAAGGAATTGAAACTTAAGAATTAAAACTAGGATTTTTTAACTATGAGCGAGTCAAGTATACCCTCCCACAGTTCGTCAGAAAAAGTGGAACTATCTATCCATATAGATTCTGAACTGCTAGACCAAATTAAGCACTTGACCAATGACCCCAGCAAAGTCATTGAAACAGCAATCAAGCAGTGGCTTAGAGGTGAACACCGCGAAGACGATCGGGCGATGAGTTTGCGCCGCACCCCCCCAGTCCCGCCCCGGGGCGAGTGGAACGACTGAGGCGATCTCGAAAGGAAACGGCGCGTCCAAATCTGGTGGCTGTGAAATTATGGCTGTGAAATCTCGATCGCGCCCGTAGATTTCGCAGAAAAAGCTACAGGCTATGGGCGATAAAACTGCGCCAACTCGCAACCTAATAACTATTCAAGATTATGAAAAAAATGCGTCAGCCAGTCTGCGCCTTCAATTGTTCGCAACTTCATATTGTGTTCGGCTGATTTTCAAATTCCATATTCGATCTGTGTAAACTACTAATTCCTAAATCTTAACTTTTATTTTTTAACGCTCCAAAACGGCCCGACGACCATTGCATTTTGAGTCGTAAGTGTAGTTTTAAAAATAATTAATCTGTTTTTAACTCATCAATAACTCAAAACGCAATGATAGAATCCTAAAATAGTTATAAATTGTGATTTATAATCCAATACAGTTCAGTTAACACTGTTAATTCCCCGGAGATCCCCCTAAATCCCCCTTAAGAAGGGGGACTTTGAGTAACTTCTTGTCCCCCCCTTTTTTAAGGGGGGCTAGGGGGGATCAGTCTTATCTGAACCGTATTGATTTATAATCAATGAAGTCTTCCTGAAAGAGCCAAAAACTTTTGAGTTGATTAATATGGGAACTGTTCCCGCAATTCAGCAAATTATAAATAGCCCAAACCTACCCGGTAAATTAGTTCTGAGTTATCTCCTAGATAACTAAATTCTTCTTTAGATCCGTTATCTAATCAGTTGCCGAACTTCTTGCATCTACTATAAAAAACTCAACACTGAAAAATTATAATTACTTTCATCCCCTACTCTGATGGACTCTAACACAGATTTCCGGCGATCGAGCTTCGCCTCTACAGCCTTTTTTCAAGAGTTAGGAGCAGAATTAGTATTTACCCAAGACTCAAAGGGTCGATATCTATCTTTTTACTGGCAAAAAGCCGAGCAGTACAACCTCACAGCAGAGGAAATTGTCGTTAGCGAAGCCCGCCCCTACGGGGGCTGCGCCAACGAAGAGGATCGCCCCCTCAGCGAAACCCTGCAACCGATTCCCGCTGCGCCTTATCTCGATCGGCTGCGACAGACGCTCGAAACCCTCGTACCGCAACGGTTCAGCTATCCATTTTGCCACGCCAGACAATATTTTCTGTTCGATTTGACACTCACTCCCGCGATCGACTCAAACGGCCAAGCTGCAAAAGTCTTAGTTATGGGAAGGCTGCTGTCTGACAAACCCGCATCCTGGCCGCCAAATTCCCCAGAATTCATGCCCTATCCAGCTTTGTCATCCCCCTCCGACCCCCGCCAACAAATGCTGCTTCCCGCAAGTCGCAACCCCGGTCGATCGCTCCCTCCCTACTCAAAGATCGATCGCAAAATCATCTCCCAAATCGCTCACAACCTGCACAGAACCCTCGATCTAGAGACAATTTGGCAGCAAACAGCTAACAGTTTGGGGCAAGTCTTAAACGCGAGCCGCTGCATCATCTGTTCCTACAAAAAACACAGCGAAAATCTAGAATCCTCCCCCTTCATTACCTCAGAAAATCAGCAAAATTCCACCGCCCCAGCAGCCGAATTTCAACAGTCAATTGCCAGCGACAGTCCGCCCCCGCTTGGATCAGAGCAAATCGCAAATCTCCAATCTAAAACTTTTATAGTAGTAGCTGAATACCGCCAAGAACCTCACTCTTCTATGCTGGGATTAGAACTACGCGCCGTCGAACAACCAGGATGGATTCAAGCTTTAGCCACCTTAAAACCAGTAGCAGTCGATTACGCCTCCCCCGCCGCCGATCCCTTCGATCGCCATTCCGCGCTCGTAGCAGCTACCTCCTACGAAGATCAACCCAATGCACTAATCTGTTTGCACCGCTGCGGCAGTTCTTCTAAATGGAGTCCTGTAGAACTCGAATTCGCCCGCGAGTTAGTCGCTCAAGTCGGCAGCGCGATCGCCCACGCTACACTTTACCAAGAACTAGAACAGGCCCGCGCCGAAGCCGTAGCTCTTTCCCAACTTAAAAGTCAATTTCTGGCAAATACTTCTCACGAACTCCGCACACCTCTCAACGGCATCCTCGGCTTTTTGAAACTGCTGATGGACGGCATGGCAGATGACCCCGAAGAAGCGCACCAATTCATCGAGGAAGCTTACCGATCGGCATTACACTTGTTCAATGTGATTAACGATATTTTGGATGTCGCTAAAATCGAAGCTGGCAAAATGGAATTAGACTTCGCTCCCGTCAAACTCGGCGAACTTTTGCAGCAAGTTGAAGATTTTATGCGAGTTCAAGCCGAGCAAAAGCGACTGCAATTTCAAATCCAAAAACCCCCAGCCGAGGACGAGATTGTTTTGTACGGTAACTATCAACGCCTGCTTCAGATAATTTTGAACCTCACGAGCAATGCAATTAAATTCACCAGAGAAGGAGGAATTCGCATCAGTGCCGAAGTTATTAACAAAAAGATGACTGTTCGCAACCAGCAGTTCCCCGGAATGGTGAAAATCCGAGTTGCTGATACTGGCATTGGCGTTTCTTTAGACAAGCAAGATAAATTATTCGAGTCGTTTTTTCAGGTGGACGGCGCTCGTACCAGGCAATACGGCGGCACCGGTTTGGGATTAGCGATTTCTCAAAAACTGGTAGAAGCAATGGGAGGTACAGTAAATTTTTACAGTATGGGGGAAGGACTCGGCTCGACTGTTACTTTTACCGTGCCGCTTTACCAACAACCACTGTTTACAAATTAGTCATTAGTCATTAGTCATCGGTCATTAGTCATCGGTCATTAGTCTTTGGAATTTGCAATCGGGACGCTGAAGGAAGTTCGGCAACTCGCACTGTACGGGATTTAACGGATTTAACCCATTTAACCGATAGATGTTGAGGGAATTTCAGCAACGGATTTTCTAATGAATTTAACAAATTCAGTTGATAGATATTGAGAAAAAAAAGTCTGATAAAATAAGTTATAGCGCAATACGGTTCACTTAAGACAGATCCCCCCTAACCCCCCTTAAAAAGGGGGGGACAAGAATGCTCTCAAAGTCCCCCTTCTTAAGGGGGATTTAGGGGGATCTCCGGCGCATAAATAGTGTTAAGTGAACCGTATTGAGTTATAGCGAATCAAGAAGCAAAAGGGAATTAGGAAGAGATAAAAAATAGCTATGGTGGTTCTCAACTTTCATCTCTGTACTCGCTATAGCGGTTCTCAAAAAAGTGAGGTATGCCCAATGCCCAATGCCCAATGCCCAATGCCCAATGCCCAATGCCCATGAGTACCTCATCTTTCTGAGAAAGGCTATAGCTTTCTTGCCAATTCCCCATTGCCCATTCCCAAATTTCCACAGTATCAATTTTTACTTTATCTGCTGCCAATCTTCCTCCTTCGATATTTTGGACTCAGATCGATCGCCCCCGCCGATTCCGATCCCGATCCAGAATTTCGATCCGTAAAATCCGAGGGGGTGGGATAACAGGTTCTCTGGGTTTTTTCCTTGCTGGCTCACACCCTCACAAGACTCCGGAAATCGCCAATTTTACAAGAATTTAATCGGAATTTATACCGCTGAGTAAGCTTTTCCGGATTATTGTAAACTTTTATTAAGAAAACTTGACGCTCTAAGTTATATGTGAGAATCATAAAGATATTGTAAAGATACTGAGACTACTTAGTAATCTTTAACTGCCTGTGGCAACATTTAAATGTAATTACGTAAGTCCCAAGCCTGACTGTCTGCGGCTGGCAAATTCGGTAAATTCCTGCTCTGTTGGTGGGGTGGTAAAATTTTCCCAGTCTAGTAGAAAAAGGGTTGCTATGAATCAGCAAATATCAGCTCAATCGCAAAAACTTTTACTCCAAATTGGCCGAAAGATTCGTCGAACCTTGGATCTCCAGACCATTTGGCAACAAACAGTTAACACTCTGGGACAAAATCTCGGCGTCAGCCGCTGCATCATTTGTCCCTATCAAGGTTCTAGCCTGCAAGTCAAAGTAGCTGCTGAATACTGCCAAGAACCATTTCTACCCATGCTGGGGATCGAAATCTCGCTGACATCAGCACCTCATTTCATTCAAGCTCTAGCCACTCTCGAACCTGTGGTAATAGAGTCCTTTAAGGCCGAGGATCGTTTTGAGCGGCAGTCGGTGCTAGTGGTGGCTACGGCTTATCAAGAGCAACCTAACGGCATAATTAGTTTGCACCGGTGCGAGGATCGATCGTCCCTGAAGGGTAATGCCGATCGAGCTTGGACTCAAGGCCAGATCGAATTCGCCCAAGAACTTGCCGATCAAGTAGGAAGTGCGATTGCGCTGGCAACCCTTTACCAGGAGAACAGCCAGCGAACACAAGAAATATCCCAGCTCAAAAAGCAATTTTTGTTGAGTGCATCCCACGAGATTCGCACTCCCTTAAATCACATTATCGGCTATCTACAGCTAACCGTAGATGATCTGGCCGACGATCCAATAGAGGAGAGGTCTTTTATCCAAGAAGCTCACCGTTCGGCTCTCCATCTCTCTAAGGTAATTGGTAATGTCTTAGATTTTATTCAATCAAGTGAAGCGTGCCAAACTCACGCAGAGTTAGCTGCTTCCAGGAGCCAGGAGCAATCTGGGCATTAGTAAAGATTCTCCTGCCTTCAAAAAAGTCGAATACTTACCGTGCAGACAAGCCTTCTGCCAGGAAAATCTAAAAATTGCATCTATAGATTTTCTCATAAAATTGGTGGCTGGTTACTCAATTATTTTTAGTCATTAGGGTTTTATACAGCAAATCATACCAATTACTAAACGTAGCATCTGGGTGTATTGATCGTATTATGTGCGTGCGCTCGAACTACCATCAAATAAGTTGGTAGTGAGGACTTTAGTCCTCATAAAATTCAGAGGACTAAAGTCCGAACGATCAAACCTAGAACTATTATTTCACGGGAAATGAGACCGCAAGCAGCAGATGGCAGTTGTGCATTTTTAATATTTTCAACTTGTGCTGGATGAGATTACGACTTGTCATTTTTTTTCTTGGCTTGCGGCGGGCTGACATAGCGCGCCCAAAAAGGTTCTTCCATATTTTTCAGGGCTGCTAGTTTTTGGCGCTCTTCCTCTATCCGCTTGCGTTCTGAAAGGTCAGAAAATATGTTGATGCTGCCGATAGTTTCGCCGCTGGCATCTCGCACGGGCGCGGCCCAAACCCAAACATCGATCGAGCTACCGTCTTTTTTCAGCAAACACACTTCCAAACCGTTTTGCGGTTTGTCATTACCCGCAGACTTCAGCAGCGCGTAAAAATTTTGTTTTTGGCCAGCAGGAATATTCGGTAAAGGTTGCCCTAAAACCTCGGCCGAAGTCCAGCCAAAAAGTTCTTCTGCCGCGCGGTTCCAGACCAGGGTACGGCCGTCATTAGCGGTACAATTAATTGCCAGTGGCGCTTCTGTCATCTGCGCAATCGTTACTTGCTTAGCCAGTTGCAGTTTCAATTCTACTTGCTTGCGATCGGTAATTTCCTGACAAGCGCCCCACAAACGGACAACCCGTTCTGCATTTTTGTCCCATACCGCTTGCCAGCAATCGCGCACCCAGCGCACCTCGCCTTTTTGATTGACGATTCGGTACTCGTTGGCTCCCGTGCGGCTGAAAGTACAGTCTTCTAATTGTTTAATTAACATTTCCCTGTCATCGGGATGAACGAGCTCGGAGTTCCACCAACCAAACGACTTTAATTCTTGAGGAATGCGACCAATGCAGCGCTCAAAAGCTTCTGTTGCCCACTCGCAGGCAAACTGGCCATCTGCCAGTATCTGAAAAGAATAGGCAAAATCAGAAGTAATTTGCGATATAACTCTGTAGTGCGATTCCGACTCCCGGACTGCGATTTCTGCCTGTTTACGCTCTCCTATTTTCCGGGAACTAATCAGAATTCCCTGCACGCTTGAGTCATGAAGCAAACTGTTGCCGATCGCCTCCATGTAGATCCAAGAACCGTCAGCATGACGTTTCCGATATTCGATTGCCCCGGGAATTCCAGGATTTTCTAGCAACTTGCCAAAATATGCCCGCCAAGCCAGCAAATCGTCTGGATGAATTAACTCACCGTGAAACTTGCCAATTCTTTCTTCCGGGTTGTAACCCAGCATCTGCTTTAGGGCTAAGCTGTGGTATCGGACTCGCCCATCGGAACCGATAATAGTAATTAGATCCGGAGAATTCCGCAGTACAGTTTGCAGTTTAGTTTCGCTTTTAGTTAATGCTTGATTGTCCCTGCGGTGTTGGCTGATTTCTTTTTCCAACTGTTCCTGTAGCTTTCTAATTTGCGCCGCTTGCTGCGCAACTGTGCGTTCCAAAAGGCGATTTGATTTTTCGATTTCAACCAGCTTTGCCGCATTATTTGTCGCACTTTCAAACGGGCGACTCGCTGCCATTTCTTGCAAACAACTCGATAAGTTTTCCACAGTTTCTGTTAAAATTGCCTGTTGTAGAGGTGGCAATTCATTTGCTTGTTGCTGTAACAATTCTAAGTATTCGTAGACTTTTTCTAACATTTTGTTAATGGGATTCTGATAGTTGTAAAAGGTGCAATTTTGCCAAAGCGAACACAATTTTTTTAAGATAAGCCATAACTAAGACTGAGACGGCGATCTCAATCACCAGCTATTTTGTGACTTTATTTTCCGATCATAGCAACCGATACAGAAAAGAAATTATTGTGGCGATCGAATAAAAGCGCACCAGCACCCCCAAAAAGCGATCGTGCGAGTGGGGGTAACTCTCCTATCCGGCGAATGCGGGGCTTCTCGCGGTTAAGCTAAAATAGATTGGTGTCAAGAGAAAGAGGGATTTATGACAGAGCAAGCCAACGCTCGCGATTTGTTTCGCGCTGCTTACGAACACCGTTACACCTGGGATGCCAACTTTCCCGGTTACAGTGCGGATATTGAACTCAAACAGGGCGACGAAATATATACGGGTCATGTTTGCATCAAACCCGACATGAGCGTGGAAGTGACCGGCATTGAAGACGAGGAAGTGCAGCAAAGCGTCTACACCCAAATGCGCGATATTGTCACCCACCGCAAACGATCGACATTTGAAAAATCTCACGGAAAAAATAGCTTTACCCTCGGCGAGAAGGACAGCACCGAAGCTGTGGACATCTTGGTTTCCGGCGACTCAATGGGGTCTAACTACAAAATCCGAGGTCTGTCAATTTGTCAAGTCAGCCGGGTGATGGGTCGGATGGCTTTTGTCATTGACACCCACAAAAGCTTAGAGACTCCCGAAGGTTCTTTGGCAAGTCACTACGACGCCGTTTTCCGCAACCCCCAAACAAACGAAATTATCAAAGAACTCGAATTTGAAGATTCGTTTGAGAAGATCGGCGACTATTATGCGATGACCAAGCAAGTAGTTCGATCGACCGAAAAAGGTGAAGTGACAACAACCGAGTTCAACTACTCCAACGTCAAACTGCTAGAACCAGCAGTAGTCTAGCGCTCACCAAAAAACCCGATTTATTAAATAAAACGGGTTTTTTGGTTAGTGTATCAGAATCAACTTGATTTGGTGGCAAGTAACGGTACGATCGAACTAGAGAGCTCGCGTCCGATCGAGCATCAGCGTGACCGAAACCAGATTTTCTGCGATCGGCTCATCAGAGTGCCCAAGTCTTTTGTCAAGCAACCCGGTTTCTTAAATCCCGCGCGGGCCCAGATTGCTACCCTTGGGTCAAATGGAACAAAATCAACTGCAAGAAATCATCACAGAGGCTAAATATTATGACGACACTAGCACTAACCAGAGATAACGTCGAAACAGTTCTCGATGAAATGCGCCCATACCTGATATCCGACGGCGGCAACGTCGAACTCGTAGAAATCGACGGCCCAGTAGTACACCTGAGACTGCAAGGAGCTTGCGGCTCTTGTCCGAGTTCCACAATGACTTTGAGAATGGGCATCGAGCGCCGCCTGCGCGAAGCAATTCCAGAAATCTCCGAAGTAGAACAGGTCATGTAATTAGGCAATTGGCAGTTGACGGTTGACAGTTGACTGTTAACGGTTGACAGTTGACTGTTAACGGTTGACGGTTGACTGTTACCAATTACCAATTACCAATTACCAATTACCAAATTCAATGTCTCACCCTCTTTACGTAGCCTTCATTTGGCACCAACACCAACCGCTGTACAAATCCCGAGTATCAGCTAGCGCCGGAGCATCCGAGTATCGACTGCCTTGGGTGCGCTTGCATGGAGTCAAAGATTACTTGGATTTAGTCTTAATTCTGGCAAAATATCCCAAACTGCATCAAACCGTAAACCTGGTTCCGTCTTTGATTTTGCAGATAGAAGACTGCATCGCAGACAAAGCAATAGACCCTTACTTGGCGGTGACATTAAAGCCAGCAGAAACTTTAAACATCCAAGAACAAGAGTTCATCTTAGAACACTTCTTTGACGCCAATTACCACACCCTGATCCAGCCGCATCCCCGCTACGCTCAACTCTACACTCAGCGGCAGGAAAAAGGCATTCAGTGGTGTTTGGCAAACTGGAAAGTACAAGACTTTGCTGATTTGCTGGCATGGCACAACTTAGCTTGGATCGATCCGTTGTTTTGGGACGACCCCCAGATTGCAGGGTGGCTGAAACAAGAACAAAATTTTAGTTTGGCCGATCGCCAAAAAATCTACTCAAAACAAAAAGAAATCCTTGCCAAAATCATTCCCCAGCACCGAAAGATGCAAGCTGAGGGACAGTTAGAAGTCTCCACAACCCCCTACACGCACCCAATTTTACCGCTGCTTGCCGACACCAACGGCGGCCGCATAGCTATTCCGAATATGACGCTGCCAGAACATCGGTTTCAGTGGGCAGAAGATATTCCCAGACACTTGAGAAAATCCTGGGAAATGTATCAAGATCGATTTGATTGCAAACCGCGCGGTTTGTGGCCGTCGGAACAAGCAGTTAGCCCGGAAATTTTACCCTATATTGCTAAACAAGGCTTTCAATGGATTGTCTCGGACGAAGCAGTATTGGGGTGGACTATTAAACACTTTTTTAACCGCGATGCGGCGGGAAATGTCTGCGAACCAGAATTGTTATATCGCCCTTACCGTTTAGAAACTCCTGACGGCGATTTGGCGATCGTATTTCGAGACCACAGATTGTCGGATTTGATCGGGTTTACTTACGGTTCGATGGAACCGAAGAAAGCTGCGTCAGATTTGGTGGGACACTTAGAGGCGATCGGCAGAACCCTCAAACACCGACAATCCGACGGCCAAACATCCCTAGAAAATCCGTGGTTAGTGACGATCGCCCTAGACGGCGAAAATTGCTGGGAATTCTATCCCCAAGACGGCAAACCGTTCTTAGAATCCCTCTATCAAACTCTCAGCGACAATCCCGATATCAAATTAGTCACAGTCTCGGAATTTCTCGACAAATTCCCAGCAACCGAAACAATACCCGCCGCCCAACTCCACACCGGTTCCTGGGTGGACGGTTCCCTGACAACTTGGATCGGCGATCCCGCGAAAAATCGCGCTTGGGAGTTGTTAGGCGCGGCAAGACAAGTATTGGCAAACCATCCAGAAGCCACAGAAGAAAGCAATCCCGAAGCTTGGGAAGCGCTTTTCGCGGCAGAAGGTTCCGATTGGTTCTGGTGGTTTGGCGAAGGCCACACCTCGAATCAAGATGCCATGTTCGACCAACTCTTCCGCGAACACGTAGCGGCAATTTACGAAGCTCTAGGCGAACCCGTACCCTCGGAAGTACGCCGCCAAGTAGAGGTGCACGAAGCTCAAGGCGACCACCAACCGCTGAGCTTTATTCACCCGATTATCGACGGTATCGGTAACGAACAGGATTGGGACAAAGCCGGCAGGATTGAAGTTGGGGGAGCAAGGGGTACGATGCACCAGAGTTCGGCAATTCAGCGGCTTTGGTACGGCGTTGACCACTTGAATTTTTACATTCGCGCCGACTTCAAGGCAGGGGTGCGGCCGGGAATTGATTGCCCGCCGGAGTTAAACTTGTTCTGGTTTTATCCCGATCGCACGATGCACAACAGTCTGATTCCGCTGTCTGATTTGCGCGACGAAGCACCGCTAAACTATCGATTCCACCATCAGTTAGAGATTAATCTGCTGACGAAATCGATTGCGTTTCACGAAGCAGGAGAGGGCGATGAGTGGCATCCCCGCCTCAGCCGGGCTCAAGTGGGACTGGATAAATGTTTGGAGGTAGCAATACCCTGGGCGGATTTGCAGATTATGCCCGACTGGCAAGTAAGGCTGATTGCAGTTTTATCGTCGGGGGAGAGCTATTCTACCTGTATGCCTGAAGATGCTTTGATTGCGATCGGAATGCCGTAGAAAGTCATTAGTCATTAGTCATCTGTCATATCCAATCCGGCAGTATCGGAATTATCAGCGTGCGATCGTCTCCAAAAGCGATCCTGTGCCGCCAGCCAGACGATCGCACGCTATCTCATCCAAATATATTATTATGATGATGCAACCGGAAATGATATCATCCGTCATTAGTCAATATTCATATTATGTTCGATCAAAAAACCGCTATAAAATTGGTTTTTCGTGAGGACTTTAGTCCTCAGAAAATACAGGACTAAAGTCCTCGCTACAAACCTAATAAGGGGTGAATTTACCGGACATCATATCATTAGTTATTGGGAAGTTAATCAGCTAATGAGCCGCATTTTACTTTTGATCGATCGCCACCAACAACAAGATTTGCCGATCGCACACCTCAACACCGAGCATGAGGCGATCGTACCCGATGGCGCTGGGGAACCCAACTCCAAATTTTGCCTTACCCAAATTGCTTTTGACTTATGCATTCTCGACGAGAAAAATTACGATCGCATCAAGCTGCTAATAGAACCGTTAAAAACAGCAGCAGATCCGATATTTTTACCGTTTTTGCTCCTGGAAAAATCCCAAACTCCCGCTCTTGCTGAGAAACTGTTTTCGCCGACGGGACAACAACTCGATCGCCGAATTGACGATTTGATAGCAACTCCCGTTTCGGCCGCCGGGCTGCACTTGCGGATCGAAAATTTGTTAGCCCGCAGGCGGCTGTCGCTAGAACTCCACAGACTTCAGGAACTAAATAAAGAACGCACTTTTACAGAAAATTTGTTAATCGAATCGGTGGAAACGGCAAACGAAAACTTGCAGCGTGAAATCGCCAAGCGGGCGGAGGTAGAAGCTGCACTCCGAGAAAACTCCTATCTCAACTTGCTGATGAATGCGATGCCGGATCTGGTCTGCTTCAAAGATGGCGAGGGCAGGTGGCAGGAGGCAAATCAAGCAATATTAGAAGTATTCGAGCTATCAGCAGATAAATACTGCGGGCTGACAGATTCTCAGTTAGGAGAATTCAGCATTTTTTACCGGGAGGCTCTACAGGCGTGCGAGATTAGCGATCGAGAAGCGTGGGCAAAAGGTACGCTTTCTAGGGGAGAAGAAGTGATTCCCCGATCGGACGGTACTGTAAAAATCTACGATGTGATTAAAGTACCCGTATTTCACCCCGACGGCAGGCGCAAAAGTATCGTGATTTTGGGCCGCGACATCACCGAATACAAGCAGGCACAGGACGAACTCGTGCGCTTGGCGTCGATTGTCGAGTCCTCCGACGACGGGATTGTGGGCAAAACCCTCGCGGGGACAATTCAGAGCTGGAACGCAGGAGCCGAGAAGATTTACGGCTACTGCGCGCCGGAAATTAAGGGGCAGTCGATCGAGATTTTAGCCATACCCGAACGCCCCAAGGAAATGCCCCAAATTCTGGAAAATATTAGGGCTGGAGCCACCATCGACCATTACGAAACCGTACACTTGCGAAAAGACGGTCAACAGATAGATGTGTCCCTGACCATTTCTCCGATTAAAGATGCGACAGGAATGGTAACGGGTGTTTCGACAATTGCTCGCGACATCAGCGACAGCAAGCGAGTGGAAAAAGCTTTTGAACAACTCCGCCACCAAACAGAAATGATTTTGTTTTCCGCAGGGGAAGGAATTTGCGGCTTGAATAAACAGGGAAAAGTAACTTTTGTGAATCCGGCGGCGGTGAGAATGGCCGGCTGCGAATCGAAGGAATTGATCGATCGACCACTCTATGAAACCATAAACCGTTCACAGGCAGAATGCTCGAGGGCGATCCTCTTCGAGGGCTGCGCTAACGAACAACTGTCACCTGCGACAGACATCTGTTCAGGCTCGGAACTTGCCTCAGAAGCCGCACCGGAGACACGAAAACTGCCGTTGCGGGCAAGTTCTCAAATTTTAGCCACCTTGGAAGACGGAGAGGCGCGGCGCGTCACCGATGAGGTTTTTTGGCGGCCAGACGGCGGCAGTTTTCCCGTTGAGTATGTTGTCGCTCCGATGCGAGAACAAGGCAAAATTATCGGAGCTGTGGTGACTTTTAAGGATATTACAGAGCGCCTTGCCGTCGAGCGCATGAAAGATGAATTCATCTCCGTTGTCAGCCACGAACTGCGGACGCCGATGACTTCGATACACGGTGCCCTGGGCCTCCTCAACAGCGGCCTGCTTGACGCTCACCCGCACAAAGCCAAGCGGATGCTGGAGATTGCTGTGACTAACACTGACCGCTTGGTGCGCTTGATCAACGACATCCTGGATTTAGAGCGGATGGAGTCGAGTTACAGCACTGCCATCAAACAAACTTGCAATGTCGCTGAACTGATGTTGCAGGCGGCCGACGAGATGCAAGGAATGGCTCAGCAGGCGGGAGTTACTCTGTCGGTGCGGCCTGTGGGGGCCCAATTGTGCGCTGTTCCCGATCGGCTCATTCAAACCTTGACAAATTTGCTCAGCAATGCTATAAAATTTTCGCCTGCGGGTGCTACGATTTGGTTGAGCGGGGAGTTGACCCAGAAGCAGGATTTGGCACAAAAAACTGGGTTGAAGTCGGTGTTGTCTCCTGACTCTGTCGCCGATCGGCATTTGCCGCCAGTCAACTCGTCGATCGTGATTGTTGTGAAAGACCAAGGACGGGGTATCCCAGCGGACAAGCTGGAGATGATCTTTGAACGCTTTCAACAAGTTGATGCTTCTGATTGTCGCCATTCGGGAGGTACTGGTTTAGGGCTGGCTATTTGTCGCAGTATCGTGCAGCAGCACGGCGGTCAAATATGGGTGGAGAGCGTTTTGGGGGAGGGCAGCACTTTTTTCTTAAGCCTGCCAATTCTCAGGGATGGGCTTGTATAGCAACCGCCACATCGGTTAGGAGATGCAAGAACTCATCAATAGAGTCTAAAATCCTTGCTTTATAAACGGTTTGATTCGGATACCATAACTGTCAACTCTCAACTGCTATATAGCTTGCTGCTTCCCGAGTCAATCAAAATTTAGTTTAAATCGGATCTGGTAAAATAGTTTGCTTTACAAAATATTCACATTTGGGCTCTAGCCTGAGAACTTGTTCTCATTGTTAAAAAAAAGATGTTAATTTTGACTGCCAAGCGCATCTTGGTAATTGACGATGCGGAAGATATTCGGGAAGTGGCTCAAGTCAGTCTTGAGGTGGTGGGGGGCTGGGAAGTCCTGACTGCGAGTTCTGGCCGCGAGGGTGTGGCTAAAGCTCTTGCCGAACAGCCTGATGCTATTCTCTTGGACGTGATGATGCCCGATCAAGACGGGCCTACTACTTTTCTACAGTTGCAAGCTAATCATGCTACGCAGCACATTCCGGTGATTTTATTGACGGCTAAGGCTCTGGCTGGCGACAGGCGGATGTTCGCAGAGTTGGGGGTGGTGAGCGTGATTGCTAAGCCTTTTGAGCCGATGTATTTGGCATCTCAGGTGGCTCAAGCTTTGGGCTGGGAGCAAGCATAGGTCGTTAGCGCAGCCCGCCCCTACGGGGGCTGCGCCAACGAAGACGATCACGCATTTAATTTTATTATCGACAAAAATATTCCTGCTGGTTTATCTAACAAATAAAAATTGGCAGGAATATATGTCCTTTTGTAACAACTAATTCATCTTCATAAGTTCTTCAGGTTTTAGTTTTAAGTTTAAGCACATCGTCAGAATTTAATCCTGACTTTTGGCAGACACCTTGGGAGAAGACGACAATGCCCTCAGCTTACATTTTGCTACTGATAGTTTCTCTGGCAGCCGTCTGGATTTACTGGCAAACCTCTCAAGATATTTTTGTGCTTGTGGCTTTGGCCGGACTGGGTTGTTTTGTGTGGGGTTTTTCTTTGGCCCCTTGGACGGTTCAGCTTCTGATTGTGGTGTTGCTGCTGAGCCTCCAAAAGTGGTACTTGCAGAACGGTCAAAGTTTTGAATGAAACAGATTTTTAATTTTTGTGTCTCAAGTTAAGATCCGCCGGCATTTGTCAATCTCTGCAATTAATTCACCATCACTCCATATCTTAAAGAAGGTTTAAAATATCATGAATAGTTGCCCTTGTTGCTCCTCTAAATTGCTCCGCCACGCTCGCCACAATCGCGTTTATTGGTTCTGTTCCCACTGCTGGCAGGAAATGCCGGATCTGTCCGAGATGATTTTAGGTAACAGCCTGCGGACTAACAAACGGGACGGTTTGGTGAAGCTTCCAGCTTTGACTCCTAAAGTGAAGATTTTGGATTCGGTAGGAATTGCTTAGTTTCTGGGAGTTACTCTGGCGATAAGTATTGAGACAAAAAAGATTTTTGATTGTGCAATGGGTTAAATTTTTTAATAAAAAATGCAAAATCCCCTTTACTGTGAGTGAAGGGGACTTATTGACGGGCGGGCGATCGCAGTGATGAGTCGATCGCCCCCGTGAATTTCAGCTATGGTGCAGTTAAGCTGATTACATCAAACCGATTTGAGAGAGAATGCCTTGACCGGTGAGGTATTCGGTAGCTAAGCCGATAACGAAGCCCAGCATTGCCAAACGGCCGTTCCAGGTTTCAGCGAACTCAGTAAAGCCTAACTTTGCGTCTTTGTTTTCCATGACCATAAACCTCGTTGTATTTCAACCTTATGTAACTAAACTTAACACAGCAATAGAAACATTGCAACATATTTTTACATTTATTTTTTAGGACTTACGCATGGGGGCCCAGAAACCGGGTTTTTTACTGCATCTGGGGGCTGTAACGCGTCTTCTGGTAAAAAACCCGGTTTCTTTGCTTGTACCGGGGCCCAGAAACCGGGTTTTTGCGACAATACTTCGTTAAAATCCACATATTTAGTGAAAAATCCCAGTTTGTTTAGCGAAGTGCATCCAGCAGGACTATGTTAATGACTGAGAGCGGGACAGTGCTGGGCTTAACACAGAGATTCCATCTAGCTGGGCTGTATGCTCCGAAAAACTCATAACCTTTAATGTAGCAACATGAAAGAAATTTCAGAAAAAAAAACAGATGGCTATTAGCAATCATGAACGAGTTGGCAGAGCTTTAAACCTATTATGTCAGGGATTGTATCCTTATGTTAAACAGGAAATACAGGCAGTTTACAGCAATAACTGGGAAAAAGAAGCTAAGTCCTGCTTACCTAAGAATAAACCATTGAAACAAAAATCAGTAGACAGTATTCTGAGTGAAGATGTTGCGACACTGCTGTTAGTCATGTCAAAGCAGTGGGATAAAGTTTTCACAAAAAATCTAAACTCTACAGAAAACGGGCTAGTAGTTGAACTAATCCAAGTTCGTAACAATTGGGCGCACCGACCCCTATTTTTTTCGACCGCTGAGACCTATCGCGCCCTCGACAGTATTGCCCGACTACTAAAAGCTGTATCCGCATCAGAAGCCGATATTAAAGAAGTAGAAAAGCAGCAGCAAGAAGTCCTGCGACTCCTATCTCAAGAACAAATTCGTCAAGAAAATCGCCATGTTTCCGCTGAAGAAGTCCGCATTAGAGAAAGATTGAGCGATTTACTAAAACAGCTACCTTTTCAGGATGCTTCTCTACTAAATCAGGCACTCACTCACCGATCGTATCTTTACGAAAATCCTAAAGCAGTCAGCGAAGACAACGAACTACTAGAGTTTCTCGGTGATGCCTTGTTAACTTTCCTCAGCGCTGAGTATCTCTATCGTGATTACTCAAAAAAAAGTGAGGGTGAACTGACTTGCATACGTTCTGCGTTAGTAGATAATGCACAGTTAGCGAAGTTTGCGATCGGGTTAGACATTGGTAAATGGATGCGGTTAAGCAATGGTGAGGCAACCAGTGGAGGCACAACCAAGCAGTCGTTGCTCAGCAACACTTTTGAAGCAATTATCGGCGCGTATTTTCTCGATTCTGGCATTGAGGCAGTCCGCGATTTTGTAGAACCCCTATTTACCTCAGTAGTGGAAGAACTTATTTCTTCTCAACCAAAACCGGACTCTAACATTCCTGTAGACCCCAAAAATCAGCTTCAGCAATTGGTACAGCAGAATATGGGGCCAGTTACCCCTCAATACATCACAATCCAGGAGGCAGGGCCAGATCATGCTAAAGAATTTACTGTTGAAGTGTGCGTAAATAGTAAAGTGTACGGTAAAGGTAGTGGTCGCACTAAAAAAGAAGCTGAAAAATGTGCTGCTGAAGTCGCACTAAAAAAACTCGGGCTAATATAGAGACGTTTTCGATGCCATTAATTTCCCAGCAAGTCAAGACATAAAATGTACAAACTTCCCAAATTCAAAAATGAATCACTTTTCATTCAGGCGCTCACTCACCGTTCCTACGTTAACGAATACCCAGAAGCAGGCGAACACAACGAGCGACTAGAATTCCTCGGTGACGCCTTGCTAGGTTATCTGGTCGGCGAAATATTGTACAAGCACTATGAAGATTTTAGCGAAGCTCAATTAACTCGCTTGCGCTCTGGATTAGTCGAGCAGAATCAGCTAGCAAAGTTTGCTGAGCAACTAGGTATAGGCAAGTTAATGCGCCTAGGAAAAGGGGCAGAACAAGATAAAGGTCGCCAAAATCCCTCTTTGCTTTGCGATACTTTTGAAGCGATTATTGGTGCGTACTCTCTCGACTCAACCATTAGACCTGTCCGCGCCTTTGTTAAAAAGCTGTTTATTCCAGTTGCTAATAGTATGGTTGATCCTCAGTCGGATGCCAATCCCAAAAACCTTGTAGACTCGAAAAACCGCTTTCAGGAATGGGTACAAGCCAACGGTGACACAACTCCGCCAAAATATGTGACAATCCAAGCAGGAGGAACGCCTCACGCTCCTGAATTTCTCGCTCAAGTTTATGTCATAGACAAATCCTACGGAGAAGGTAAAGGTAAAAGCAAAAAAGATGCTGAGAAAAATGCGGCCGAAGATGCCCTAGCAAAGCTGAAAAAACGCGGACTGATCTAAACTTGAAAACATCTGTAAAAACTCCCCCGATATAGTTTAAAAAAAACTAAGTTTTTTGACTAAAATCATTTTGTTTTTCTGAGAGTTGAAGCCTTTTTAGCTATCCTAATTAGCTCTGCAGGTAGCATATTTTTGTCAGTAGTTATACGAGAGACTCGATAGTTATTTGTCAAGCGCTGTACTCTCAGAAGTCTGTCATTGTACAAAAAGCCAGTTAAGTGATATTTAGGTAAAATATTTTCCACTTCCCTATCTGAAGCGCCGTAGGGATAGGCGATGTGAGCGCCGATAACTTTATTTTTGTCTAAGTCGCCCAGGCATTTTCTCAAAGCTAACTTAGATTTAGAAATTTCTAATTCTAAATCCGATCCATTTAGTTCAGTTAGTTTTTTGTGAGTGAAACCGTGGGATTGAACGTCATAAAGACCGTTTTGATATCCTTCTCTTAAATCCTTGCAAGTAGTGTGTGGCAAAAAATTTCTGCCCATATCAACACCCAAAAAAAGCGGATTGACAAATACCACAAATTTACCGTTTTCTTTATAGATAGATGACAGTTTTCTTAACACGGGAAGTGCGTTGGTATAAACACCTTTGTAGCCGTCATCAAAGGTAATCATAACTGGTTTTTTCCCCATCTTTTGCTCTGGTATGGGTTTAGATTTTTCAATAAAATATACATACAAGTCTTGAGATGATAAAAACCAATAGTTGTTCTTAAATAAGTATTCTAAAAATACTGAAAAATCTTGTTTGCTATAGTCGTTGTCAAAAGCTGGTCTGCGAGGTGGTAAGTCGGCGGTGTTTTGAGTATCTATAATGTTGTGAAATCCGAAAATCGGAATTCTGACAGCAGCAGATTCTATACTCCAGCCGGAAATACTTAAACTAATCGCCAATATCATGAATATGTAGATAAGTTTGGCTTTGTGTAGCCGACGAAAAAGAAATTCTTGCAAAATTTTCAGTTTTTTTAGGGATTGGTTGTTGCTCATGCGATCGCCCTCAGTTTTTGTGCTATTTACTTTTGTCAAAAATAGAGGCAAGTTCAGCAATAAACCGGGAGTTTTTATAATTTTTTTGGAATTTAGATAAGTCGGTCAAGCTAATTAAATTTAAAATTATCTCGCGCCTTATATCCCGGAGTTTTTAAAGAAGTCGGATTTTGGTATTCGGTCTATGATACAATGAGTTTTGGAGAAATCAGAGCAATTGATGTCTACTCAAAACCCGACTACCCTAACTGTTGAAGCAGCACAGAAAGTCCTCAAAGATTTCACGTGTCTGGATATGCAATCTGTAGCATCGCCGCTGGAAAAACAGGCGCTGCGTCAATCGATTTTGCTGGTAGCAAGTTTGTCTGATTACCAAATGCTTGGTGTGTGTGCGTCTTCGACGGATGAGGGTTTTTCAGCTTTAGAAACTTATTTGAAAGCTTTGGGATATCAAGCTGTTTTAGATCCCAATGCTTTTTCGACCTTTACTGGTTCTGTTTATATTAAGTTCAATACTTTGAAGGGTTCGTATTATGTTGATGGTTATATCGGAACTTACCGGGGCGTTTTGGTGTCGTGTCAATCTTCCTCTGAAGATGGAGTTAGCGGCACTTACGGTCATTTACCTCTGGATTTATTTGTTGATTAATTGGGAATTGGGAATTGGGCATGGGGCATGGGGCATGGGGCATTAGTAACAGTCAACAGTCAACAGTCAACTGTCAACTGTCAACTTACCGATTACCAATTAACCCTTACCAAGAATCAATTCTGGCTCAGGTTCTGGTGTAGTTTCTTCGGGCGGTAATCCTAAAACATCGCTGTACAAATTGACATATTTTCTGGCAGAAATAGCCCAGCCAAAATCTTCTCTCATGCCGCGCTGTTGCAGTTCTTTCCACTTGTCTTTGTAGCGGAAACCTTCCCAAGCTCGGATCATGCAGGTGAACAAGTCGAGGGGTTCGTAGCGATCGAAGCAGTAACCGGTACCGGTATTATTTATGGGATCGTTGTGCGAAACTGTATCGACTAAACCGCCGGTGCGGCGCACCATTGGGACGCAGCCGTAGCGGAGGGCGAGCATTTGGCTGATGCCGCAGGGCTCGAAACGGCTGGGCATCAGGAAGGTGTCGCAGCCTGCGTAAACGCGACGGGAGAGGGCTTCGTTGTAGAGTAATTGGGTGGACATCCGACCGGGATAGCGGGCGGTCATTTGCCAGAGTTGGGTTTCGTAGTAGCGATCGCCCGTTCCGAGTACAATAAACTGAGCGTCGGTATAGGCCATGAATCGATCGAGCATTTGAATGATCAAATCCAATCCCTTCTGTTCTACCAGCCGCGTCACCATGCCGATTAAAAAGGCACCTTTATTCACTTCCAAACCGACTTCTTCTTGCAGCGCAATTTTATTAGCTGGGCGCTTTTCAATAGTATCAGCGCTGAATTGTTGGTGGAGGTACTTGTCAGTTTCTGGGTTGTAAGATTCTGTATCAATTCCGTTCAAAATGCCCGACACTTTGCCGCCGAGGAAAGATAGCAAACCTTCCAAACTTTCCCCGTAAGCAGGGGTTTTGATTTGCTCGGCGTAAGTCGGCGAAACTGTATTTACTCGATCGGCAAATTGGACGGCCGCAGCCATTGTATTGTGACCTTGCATATACCAAGGACACCAAGTCATCTGCTCCAAGCGCCAGCGCCACGGCCCTTGATAAGCTAAATTGTGAATAGTAAAAACCGTGCTGATATCGGGGTCTTGGCTCATCCAAACAGGTATCATCCCCGTATGCCAGTCGTGACAGTGCATAATTTCCGGCTTCCAGTGATTCCAGGCAAATTCAGCGGCAGCATTGGCAAAGAAAGTAAACCTCCAATCTTCATCTAAACCGCCATAAACCCGGCGGGGTAGGAAAGATGGATGTTGCAATAAGTATAAAGGTACATCGGTTCCCGGCAAAACACTTTCAAAGACGGAGAAGGTTTGGAACATCGCCGCCCCATTCCAAACAGGTTTTTTGGGAACGTCCATTTTGTCGGGGACGAAACCGTAGTAGGGCATGAAGATTCGGACATCGTGGCCCATGCGGCGCAGAAATTTAGGCAAAGCGCCGACGACATCGCCCATACCGCCAACTTTGGCGAGGGGTGCTGCTTCGGCGGATACAAATAGAATGCGCATTATTTTTGTATGTTCCTTGAGATAGTTAGTCTAGATTAAGTTTAAATGCGGAGGGTCACATTATTAACGTGGCGCCCAAAAAACCAGTATAAATCTGAGTTGCTGTGTTGCGATCGCACTTTACTCAAGAATGCGAGATCCGTGTTTATCGGCGGCGCTCTGCGGCGAACCAAAGAACGATCGCTTTTCCGATTGCATGATAAATATTGAATAAAATCTGTACATACTGTCTTGACCTGTCAAGACAGTATCTATATACATGGTAATCGGATAAAATCTACCGATAACTACCCACTAATTCTCGGAATCATCCTCAAAAGTCTCCTCAAATCCAGCTAAAAAGTCATCCAAAGCAACCGAGGCGATCGCCAAATTAATACTGTCTGCATCTTCCAATCCCCACGTATTCACCCCAACAACTTGACCGGCCATATTAATCAACGGGCCGCCAGAATTTCCCGGATTAATTGCTGCATCAGTTTGCAACACCTTCACCTCAGCAACATCATCATCATCTTCGTCACCTTCCTCATACTCATCGGGTTCTCGGATTGCGCTAATAATACCTTGAGTTACCGTTGAAGCAAACTGCCCCAAAGGATTGCCCACAGCAATTACTCGATCGCCAACTTTCGCATCAAAAGACAACTCTAAAGGAGGATATTCTTCTGGAGATTCTACTTGTTCCCCTGTTTCTGGATCGATCATAAAACCAGTAATCAAAAGCAATGCTAAATCCTCTTCTGTATTGCCAGTAAATACCACCTCTGCCATTCTCAACTTTCCGTCGTAAGTTTCGACTAAAACCTGTTCGACTTCATCTTCCTCATAGAAATAATCTTCATCCGCAATATCTTCGACAACGTGATAGTTAGTGACAATTATGTCAGGCGATACAAAAAAGCCACTACCGGAAGAAACTTCTTCTCCTGTATCCCAATCCATCACGTAAACTGAAACTACAGAGGGCAAGACTTGCTCGACGACATCAGAAAAGTTTCCTGTCTGAGTTTTAAACTCTTTCAATTGCTGCTGCAAAGCTTTTTGGTCAGCCTGCATTTTGCGATAAAGTTGTTGAACTTTTGCCAATTCTAGCTTTAATTGAGTTTCCTGAGCGCTCATATTTTGCCTTTCCCTGAAATAGGTTGCTGATTTATTTGGGATGTTTGATTGTAGATTTTTGACGGGTATGCTGATAATTAATCGCATTTTTTTTTACCTAATCGGGGATTTTTTTACCTAAAAATCCCATCTAAAATCTACAACCAGAATGCTCTCGTAGCTATTTTTCAAAACCATCGCCATTATTATTTTATAAAAAGGCGATTTTTTGGTCTAAAACTTCCCGATGTCGGCTTTACGAACCGCGCTGAACTTCGATGAAAATTTCCTCTAAAATCACACTAGCTCCCTGTTCCCGCAAGCGGTGAGCCAGGTTAATTCCGAGCATTTCGGCAGTGTCGGCAGCGCCAGAAACGGTGTCTCTGACAAATCGCTTGCCGTCGAGACTCGATACCATTCCGGTTAAAGTTAATTGACCGTTTTCTATTTTGGTATTGACGCCGATCGGCACTTGACAGCCGCCTTCTAGTTCCCGCAGAAATGCACGTTCAGCATAACATCTTTGGGCGGTTTCAGGATGTTCGAGAGCTTTAATCACTGCCATAATTTCTGTGTCTCCGGCGCGGCATTCGATGCCCAAAGCACCTTGTCCGACGGCGTGAAGGGAGATTTCGGGAGGGATGATTTGGTGGATGCGATCGCCCATGCCCAATCTTTCGAGTCCGGCCACTGCTAAAATAATCGCGTCGTAACCGCCATCATCTAATTTAGCGAGTCGAGTATTGAGATTGCCGCGAATATCTTTAAATTCAAAATGAGGGAAATGATGCCGCAGTTGAGCCAGCCGGCGCAGGGAAGAAGTGCCGATTACAGCACCTTGCGGGAGAGTGTCTAGTTGCTTGTCTTTGTGCTTGGAGTGAACTACTAGGGCATCAGCGGGATTTTCCCGTTCGGTGACGCATCCTAATATTAAGCCTTCGGGCAAATTAGTCGGCAAATCTTTGAGGGAATGAACGGCAAAGTCCGTTTCATTATTGATCATTCCCGTTTCTAATTCTTTGGTGAAAAGTCCTTTGTCGCCAATTTTAGCGAGGGCGACATCCAGAATTATGTCCCCTTGGGTGGACATGGTGTGGATTTCAAAAGTGTGTTCCGGGAAGTGTTTCTGTAGCTGTTCTTGCACCCAGTAGGTTTGGACGAGAGCGAGTTGGCTTTTGCGGGAACCGATGCGGACGGTTCGGGAGGGAGCGGACGTGGTTGGGGACATAAGATCGATCGGAGGATAGCTTGAAATCAGCCAATATATTCACCTGATCTAGCGTACCGCAGGTGGTGACTTTAATCGGCTCTCGGGATAATTCAGGGGATAAAATATAAATACCAGATTTTGACCGCCCGTAACTGTGAGTCTTGATGATGTTTCCGATCCAGCATTGGGCGTCGCTGGCACTCGGAAGCGGCATTCCCCAGCAAAGGCTACCGCTGGTGTAGGATTTACCTAGGGTCGATCGGGCTGAAGCTGTTTGGCTTGAGGAGTTAGCTCAGCAGTAGAAGGGAAATAATTAGCTTAAAAATTGCGGGATTTGGGGAGAGAAATGCCAGCAGCAGGGTTGAAGGTCGATCGTACTTCTCCAGCAGCCGAATAGCTTACCATTAAAAGTGAAGTTGTCAAATTACTAAAATCCTAAAACTATGAAAAGTGCTGTTGATGTTGCGCGTTACTTTTTATGTTGTGTCGATCGAGAAGCAGGCGATACCATTTCTCCTCTCAAACTGCAAAAGCTCGTGTATTACGCGCAAGCTTGGAGTTTAGTATTTAGAAACCAGCCGCTATTTTTTCAAGAGATTGAAGCTTGGGTTTCTGGGCCCATTATCCGCGATGTGTGGGATAAGTACAAAGCTTACAAATATAGCGATATTCCTGCTCCCGATAATTTGGAAGCAGAATTTGATGAAGATGAGATCGAGGTACTCGAAGAAGTCTGGAATGCTTATGGAGAATTAAGTGCTAAACATCTTGCTGAATTGACGCAATCGGAGACACCTTGGCTGAACGCCCGCAAGGGATTAGAGCCTGCGGAAACATCAACTAAAATCATCTCCCGCGAGGATATGAAATCCTGCTATGCACCTTTGGTGGAGGCGTAAGTGGGGAAAAAAAGTCAAATACCAAAGCCACCTCAAAACAAGCAACAAAAAAGAATTCCAGAGCAAGCAACTCAGTTAAATCGACCCAGCAGTACAGATGACGAGCATCCTAGCTTCAGATTTACCTATGCAGATAAAAATCGTTGGCTTTTGTCCGACTGGACATCGTCAGAAATCAATGACTTAATTCAAGGACTAAAGAAAATTGAGAAATATACTTGGGGTCAAATCAAAGGTCACGGATCAAAAAAACGAGGTGAATCAGTGGGAACTGGTTATAAGTTGATTAATATTCATCCGACTTTGCCTGACAATATTCCTGAAGATGAGAGATTATCAGAAATGCGAGTTGATGAGAAAAAACGGATATTTGGGTTTCGCGTTCAGTCTGTTTACTACATCATTTGGTTTGACCGCGATCATTCAGTTTGTCCAGAATAAAGTTGTTTATCATGAGTGAAAAAAACGATTCCCTACTCTGCGGTAACGCTTCGCGAACGGGATAGCTTCGCTCGCGCATACCTTTTCCATCTCTCACTAAAATTTAACGCTGTCCTGCTTGAAGTGCAGAATTTGCTATCTGGACAACTTCTTGCTGCGTGCCATTTTTCCTCGTGACTCGATACAGCACTCCCAGCCTTTGCCACTCCACAAAAGCTGTGCAGTAAGCACCGCAATTATTGAAATAAATCCCCCTCATTCCGCCCGCTAATTCAATACTTCTGTAAGTATCCCTAGGTAATTGTGAAGGAGGCGAAAATGGTTCGTTTCTTTTAGCTTCGATTATGCCAAAAAAACAGGCTCCAGCGCGGCATCCTTTGCCTAAATACATGGCAATAATATAACCGTGGGAACCTGCTTGCACATCAAAATCAAGTTGCTGAATGTCGGATAAAGGAAGTAAGCTCGGCAGAAAAACAGGCACTCGCGTTTTGCCTTTGATTTGCCTAAAAATGTTACTCGCAGGGAAACGGCTGTTAGCTTTGCTGGCACTTAATGTATCGGGAACTGGCGGAAATGTTCGGACAAAATCTTTCCATTGAACGGCTCTATTTTTAGCGATATTCAGAGTAGGAATTGCATATTTTTCTACGGCTATAGAAGGGCGACCGTTTCTCAGGTTGAAGTTGCGGCGTATGACTGTAGTTTCTGGTTTGCCTAATCCGTAAGCGGAGGCTGTGGAGCGGGCGAGATTGCAGCTAATCTTGAAGCGTCCCATCTCAATATTGCCATTTTCTGCTTCATAAGACCAATTGTACCCGGCAGAAGTCCGATCGCGATCGCACAAAAAATGAGAAATCTCAAACATCTTAGCAATATGAACATCGTACAGCCGCAACTTGCGATCGCCCGCTGATTTTGCAGTATGGCGATCGGCTACAGTAAATTTTATCGCTTGCCAGCCATCTTTAGAAGTATAATTAGACCAGCGGATTTCGGCGATCGACAGTTCTGTCCTTGCTAACGCCGAGTTGGGTGTCAAAAGTGCGATCGTACAAGCAGTCGCTACACCAACAAAAACAGCCCAAAACAGCCTTTTTCCGCTCATCATTTTTTACCTCTTTGGATTATAACTATTCTATAGCCCTCCACTTGAGTTTAAATCCCAGACTGCTGATAGATGTCGGGAATTTAGGAACCTGATTTAACGCTTTCCACCTTGAATCGCCGAATTTGCCATCATAATTAAATCAGCTTCCACTCCATTTCTAATTGCTATAGTATAGAGAAAACCTTGAGCTTTCCATTCAATATTTGCCGTGCAGTAAGCCCCACAACCATTATGAAAAGATCCTTTAACTCCCCCAGCAAGTTGAACATTTTTTAGCGTCTTAGTTACACCTTCTATCTTTGTAGAAAAGTCACCACCTTTTTGACCTCTAATTTCTCCCAAAGTACAAGCCCCCACCCCTCCGCAATCTGCTGTATACTCCATTGAAATAGTATACCTGTCAGTTGTTGCTCGACTTCGATAATAAATTCTATCCCAAATAGTCAGATTGGCAGGAATGAAAATTGGAACTTGTGTTTTGTCTTTTAACTGTGGCAAAATATCACTTATTGGAACAGGTGGCATATGACGAACTGGTGGACATTTTCCAAAAACTCCCGATGCAGGCATTAAGATAGTCAATATGCACGAATAAATTCCCAAAAACAATAACTTGTGATTCATTTTTTTGATACCCGCGAAACAGCCGCATTTTTAGCCAAACCACATTAATGTATTTATCATACTCTAAAATACAAAGGTAACAATAGTTTTGAGGACACTAAGAATTTACATTTTATTTACAAATTTGCTATCCTAGACTGCGATCGGTTATATATAGCAATCCTAAATGATTTATGAGATAATGGCCAGAATCAGTATAGCCTTGATCGGATAGATGAGGTATGATGTAGCTGACAAGAACTAAGTGAACAATATAAAACCCAAAAAAGTCATGCAGCTTTAATTAAATG
>JANNOR010000082.1:0-11408 GCA_031399265.1 Cyanobacteria bacterium SOY_34_metabat_3
AGTCAATAACTAACAAAAGCTTGACATGAGATACAAACTACTAGGTCACAGCGGACTTCGCGTTTCGGAAATCTGCCTCGGAACCATGACTTTTGGGGAAGAGTGGGGTTGGGGCGGTTCCTACGAAGAAAGCCGTAAAATGTTCGACGCATTTGCAGAAGCAGGCGGCAATTTCATTGATACCGCGAATCTCTACACCAACGGTACCAGCGAAAAATATGTCGGCGATTTCATCGCAGCCGATCGCGAAAAATGGGTAGTTGCCACTAAGTATAGCCTGAACATGAAGAATGGCGAAATCAACGGTTTCGGCAACCACCGCAAAAACATGGTGCAAGCAGTAGAGGCCAGTTTAAAAAGGCTGCAAGTTGAGTACATTGATTTACTCTGGCTGCACGCTTGGGATTTTAGCACACCAGTCGAAGAAGTGATGCGCGCCTTTGACGATTTAGTCCGCGCCGGCAAAGTGTTCTACATCGGTATTTCTGATACACCGGCTTGGATTGTTTCTCAAGCAAATACGATCGCCCATTTTCGCGGCTGGACGCAATTTGTCGGTCTACAAATAGAATACTCCTTAAAAGAACGAACTCCCGAGCGAGATTTGCTCCCAATGGCAAAAGCCCTCGATATTGGCGTGACTGCTTGGAGCCCTCTAGCAGGCGGTTTGTTGACAGGAAAATATAACACTTCAGAAACTGCTACCGAAGCGAAGCGATTTGATTCAACTCAAACAGGCCAAATTAGCGAACGCGATTTAAAAATCGCTGGGGAAGTTAGCAGCATAGCAGCCGAAATTGGCAAATCGGCTTGTCAAGTAGCACTCAATTGGTTGCGCCAGCAGTCAGTAGAAATCATTCCGATCGTTGGTTCGCGCAAAGTCGCGCAACTTCAAGAAAATCTCGCTTGCTTGGAGTTTGAATTAACCCCGGAACAAATCCAACGATTAGATGCAGTAAGTACGATTGAATTGGGTTTTCCCCACGATTTTTTAAAGAGTTCGATAGTACAAGATTTTGCCTTCGGAGGGGGCATGGCCAAAATTGACAATCACCGGCTTTGAAATCGCTTTTTTAGCTATCGGGTAGGGACACGGCAGTGCCGTGTCCCTACTTTTTTAGGGACGCTTTTTTAGTAACATTTTTCTAGACTTCAATCAATGCGGATCTAAAAGTTTAAATCGCTTATTTATAAATGTTTGTGAAGCCATAAAGCCCTGTTGCAATTTTTTGTATAATTATATACATAATTTTGGGTTGACCGATCGCGCGAGTCGAGAAAAAACACGGTAAATCGCATCAAAGGGTAACAAAAAGCCGATCGCTACTTTTGTTTAGTTGGTCAAATACAGCAAGAAAAGCCGATCGGTTTTACCCCAGTAATTGCCATTTAACAGCCGCTAGACAAGCTCGATCGGCATTTTAGCCAGATTTGAACCTTGCTACAAGCTACGCGCGATCGAGATCGAAGTCATCCTTCAGATAGAAGTAATAGCCAAAGAACTGGGTTAGATTTATCAATAATAGCAAGTCTAAGAATCTTAACTTATCTCAAACTTTCACTTCCGAAACAAAGCAGATAAGCGTGTTTTTCCGCAAGTAAGCAGTTGCTTGAGAATACTGAATGCGGCGCTTGCTCGATCGTAAAAATTCTCAGATAGATGCGAGCAACTTCCTGCTACATAATCCTGAGAAGCATATCGTTTTGACAAATTTCAGAGGCTAATTATGTCCCCCTTAGAAAACTCACTCAACAATAATTATAGAAATAACGGTGTCGGATGGGAGATACGATTTACCTCGATAGATACAGCGCGATCGCTTTCTCAACTAGCCTCCCCGCCCAAATTGCGCGCTAACTTATCAAACGAATCAGTTTTAGATACACCCGATCTTGTTTGTCTGTCACATTTGCGATGGAATTTCGTCTACCAGCGACCCCAACACCTGCTGAGCCGCTGCGCCAAAAACCGCCGCGTATTCTTTGTCGAAGAACCAGTTTTTAGCGCGGGTACCGATTGGCGGCTGGATGTCAGCATCCACGAAAGCGGAGTTTGGGTAATAGTGCCGCACCTCAGCGAAGAAATCAACGAAGAAACAGGACAAAACATTCAGCAAGAAATGCTGAACGACTTGTTTAAAGCAGCAGCAATTCAACAGTACATCTTGTGGTATTACACGCCAATGGCTGTGGGTTTTACCAACCACTTAAAGCCGCTAGCCGTAGTCTACGACTGCATGGACGAACTGTCAGCATTCCAAGGTGCTCACCCGCAGTTAAAAGCTAACGAAAGCGAACTTTTAAAGCGCGCCAACGTAGTATTTACGGGCGGACACAGCCTGTACGAAGCCAAGCAGCACCAGCACCATAACATTCATGCTTTCCCCAGCAGCATCGAAAAGGAACACTTTGCTACAGCCCGGTATTTTGTAGAAGAACCGGTCGATCAAAAAGATATTCCCCATCCGCGTCTGGGGTTTTTTGGTGTCATCGACGAACGCATGGATCTCGAACTGCTGCGCGGTATTGCGGAAGCGAAACCGGATTGGCATTTAGTCATCATTGGCCCTGTCGTCAAGATCGATCGGGCAATTCTACCTGCTAACCCAAATATTCACTATCTCGGCGGCAAATCTTATCAGCAACTGCCGGAATATTTGGCGGGCTGGGATATCGCAATGCTGCCTTTTGCGATTAACGAATCGACTAAATTCATCAGTCCCACCAAAACTCCCGAATACCTCGCCGCCGGAAAACCAGTGATTTCGACTCCGATCCGCGACGTGGTGCGGCCCTACGGAGAAAAAGGCTTAGTGCGGATTGCTAGCAATGCGTCAGAATTCGTGGCTTGCGCTGAAGAAATTCTCACCCAAAGTGCAGATAGCACGAGTTGGCTGGACGAAGTTGATGAATTTTTAGCAGATAACTCTTGGGACAATACCTGGGGAGAAATGCTAGGGCTGATCGAAAGTGCGATCGAACAGAAGGAAGAAGGAAGAAGGAAGAAGGAAGAAGGAAAAACAATAAGTCAACTTTCTTAATTTCCCGATGCCCAATTCCCAATTACTAATTACTAAAAATCAGAGGTGTTTTAATGTTTGACTATTTAATTGTCGGAGCCGGATTTGCAGGTAGCGTCATCGCCGAACGGCTAGCAAATGAAGCCGGAAAAAAAGTTTTGATAATTGACACCCGCAACCACATCGGCGGCAACGCATACGACCATTACGACAACCACGGCATCCTGGTACACAAATACGGGCCCCACATTTTTCATACCAATTCCCGCCAAGTTTTCGAGTACCTTTCGCAGTTCACCGAGTGGCGGCCTTACGAACACCGCGTCTTGGCCAGCGTGGACGGTCAACTATTACCAATTCCGATCAACCTCAATACGGTAAACCAACTTTACGGACTGAATCTGACATCCTTTGAAGTCGAAGATTTCTTTGCGAAAGTAGCGGAACCGATGGATTATATTCGCACTTCCGAAGATGTTGTGGTTAGCAAAGTCGGGCGCGAACTTTACGAGAAGTTTTTCCGCAATTACACGCGCAAACAGTGGGGAATGGACCCGTCTGAACTGGACAAATCGGTGATTGCGCGCGTCCCAACCCGGACTAATCGGGACGATCGCTATTTTACCGATACCTATCAAGCAATGCCCCTGCACGGCTACACTCGAATGTTTGAAAAGATGCTTTCTCATCCAAACATTAAGGTGATGCTGAACACAGATTACCGCGAGATAGAGGATATTATTCCTTACGGGCAAATGATTTACACCGGGCCGGTGGATTCCTATTTCAATAATTGCTACGGCAAACTTCCTTACCGTTCTTTGGAATTCAAGCACGAAACGCTGAACGCGCCCGTACACCAAGCAGCACCAGTGGTAAATTACCCCAACGAGCATTTATATACTCGCTGCACCGAGTTTAAATATCTCACGGGACAAGAGCATTTAAAAACTAGCATTGTCTACGAATATCCCCAAGCTGAGGGAGACCCTTACTACCCGGTGCCGCGCCCGGAAAATGCCGAAATTTACAAAAAGTACAAGGCTTTGGCTGATGCGACTCCGGGAGTTTATTTTGTAGGAAGGTTGGCAACTTACAGGTATTACAACATGGATCAAGTTGTAGCCCAAGCTTTGACAACTTACTCTCAAATTACTACCAAACCGGTGATTGAATTCGCGGGAAGTCTGAACGGTTCAGCCTCTAATTTAAGCATGAATAAAGTTGCAGAGCGCGCAGCTACACCACCTCTAGAAGTCGCGGCTGCTAACGGCAATGGCAAATCTGCTAAAAATTAGCTTGTAACAGCTAACAGTTAATAGTTAACTGTTAACTGTTAGCTGTTAACTATTGACAGTAAGGGCGGGTTTTACCCCAAACGAATTTGAAAATCAAAAAAGGCTTGAAAAACCCGTCCCTATTCTCTTCCTGCTTCCCTCGCAACTATCCCAAAAAATCAAATAAGTATCGAGGTAAAAATGAGTGTTCTCGTAAAAGTTGTTTTGTCTCATGAGATTTTCGCAACTTCTCAATTTCCGAAGTTTCAAAAAGAAATAGAGCGCCTAATTGAAAGCGGTGGCAAAATTCTGATGCTCGATTTCTCAAATATAAGTTTTCTGAATAATGCGGAGTTGATGGCTGTAGTGGCGATCGTCAAATTAGTTAGAGACAGTAATTGTATACTTTTGATATCTTCGATGAGCGAACAAGTTAGAATGCTATTTGAACTCACGGGACTAGAACAAATATTTCAGTGTTTCCCACCTATTGAAGAAGTCGCCGTCAAAACTGAAGTAACCGATCCGTTAGGAGGTTTGCAAGGTGTTGCGAGCTAATCGGCGATTGAAATCGCGCCTGCAAAAATTTTCTTCCCAGCAGAGGGAGGCTGAAAGATTGAGGTTTTGTCAAGGGGATTTTTGATTTTTTCCCGATATTTTTTTCTTTAAGGCTCAGTCTGTTTCTATTAAAGCTCAGGCTGTTTAAAGTGAAAAGCTGGGATTTTTTAGGGTAAGTTAAGTCGCAAAAAACTTGTCGAAGTCGGGGTAATTGTCGCTAACCTATAAATATAACTTCGGGTAGATGTGCCGATGAGCTGGTTAGGTAGAGAACTAGAAAATTGCGATATTGAAGAGTCTGCAACTCTTGATAGCAAGGTGACTGTCAGAGGGCGAAAAACTGGTTATCCGCGCCCCCAATTGCGCAGGAGTAACTGGATTTGTCTTAACGGTCAGTGGCGGTTTGCTTACGATGATGGGGGACGCTGCGTGCAGCCGATCGACATTACCGACTGGACTCGCACGATCGAAGTGCCGTTTGCGCCCGAATCAATCAAAAGCGGCATCGGCGACACGAATTTTCACGCTAACTGCTGGTACGATCGCGAATTTGACGTACCCCACACAGAAGGCAGAGTTCTCCTCCACTTCGGCGCAGTAGACTACCGCGCCCGCGTCTGGGTAAACGGTCAGTTTGTCATGGAACACGAAGGCGGTCACACTCCTTTTAGCGCCGACATTACAGCCGTTCTTAATCCCACGGGGCCGCAGCGAATTACCGTCTGGGCCCACGATGACCCGCAAGATTTGGCGAAACCGCGCGGCAAGCAAGATTGGCAAGTGGAACCGCACAGCATCTGGTATCCGCGCACGACTGGGATTTGGCAGACGGTGTGGGTAGAATTGGTGCCTCACACTTATATCGATCGCATCCGCTGGACTCCGCAGTTTGAACGCTGGGAAATCGGTTTTGAGGCGTTTGTCGCGGGCGATCGCCAGTCGGGAATTCAGATTAAAGTTAAACTGTCGATCGGCTGTATGCTGCTCGTCAACGACACCTACGAAGTCATCAACGGCGAAATCCACCGCCGCATCGCCCTGTCCGACCCCGGTATAGACGACTACCGCAACGAACTGCTGTGGAGTCCCGAAAAACCGACATTAATCAACGCTCAAGTGGAGTTGTGGGCCGACGGCAAATTGCTCGACGAGGTTAAATCTTATACCGCCATGCGGACTGTCAGCATCCAGCGCGATCGCTTCATGCTCAACGGCCGCCCCTACTACTTGCGGCTGGTGCTCGACCAAGGTTACTGGCCCGATACCCTGATGACGGCCCCTTCTGACGAAGCTTTGCGCCGCGATGTCGAATTAGTCAAAGCAATGGGCTTCAACGGCGTCCGCAAACACCAGAAAATCGAAGATCCGCGCTTTTTGTACTGGGCCGACGTGCTGGGGCTGCTAGTTTGGGAAGAAATGCCCAGCGCCTACCGCTTCACTCCCAAAGCCGTGCAACGGCTGACGCGAGAGTGGACAGAAGTAATCGACCGCGACGCCAGCCACCCCTGTATCGTAGTCTGGGTGCCGTTCAACGAATCCTGGGGAGTTCCCAATTTAGTCGAAGCGGCAGCCCACCGCCACTACGTGCAAGCCTTATATTTCCTCACCAAAACCCTCGATCCCACTCGCCCCGTCATCGGTAACGACGGCTGGGAAAGCACAGACACCGACATCCTGGCGATTCACGACTACGATAACAACCCCCAAACTGTGGCAAAACGCTACGGGCCCGAAGTCCAGCTAGCGGATTTGTTCGATCGCGGGCGTCCCGGCGGGCGAGTCCTCACCCTCGACGGACACCCGCACCACGGACAGCCGGTGATGCTGACAGAATTCGGCGGTATCGCCTGCGCCGGCCGCGAAAACCCTGATTATCTAAAGGTTTGGGGCTACGTGCGCGCGTCAGACACCTCTGAGTTGCAACACCGCTACAGCGCGCTGTTGAAAGTGGTAAATCGAGTGGAAATGTTCAGCGGATTTTGCTACACGCAGTTGACTGATACTTTCCAAGAAGCTAACGGTTTGCTGTATGCCGATCGCACTCCCAAATTTCCCATAGAGGCGATCGCGGCGGCAACTCTCGGCTGGGATATTCCCGAAGAAAGTTCACAGCAAACTGCAACTCAGTGCTAATTGGGCATCGGGCATGGGGCATCGGGCATGGGGCATGGGGAATTGGGAATTGGTAATTGGGAATTGGTAATTGGGAATTGGTGATTGGTAATTGGTGATTGGTGATTGGTAATAATTGCCCGCAGTTCCAAGTTATTGGATATAACAAGTCTCAATCATTTATAAACCTCTTCCAATGCCCAATGCCCAATGCCCCATGCCCAATGCCCAATGCCCCATGCCCAATGCCCGATGCCCGATGCCCGATGCCCCATTACCCATTTGATTGATGTTTCAAAGTTTTTTCATGGGCGGATTTGAATGTTCCACCCACAAATTGCGATCGGGAAAACGCCTCGATGTCACAGCCGCCACCGGCCACGATAAATTTGCAGCCGCCGACTACCAACGCTTGCAAGAACAGGGCATTTACACAGTCCGCGAAGGCCTCCGCTGGCACTTAATTGAACAGTCGCCGGGAAAATACGATTTTTCCAGTTCCCTGCCAATCATCCGCGCCGCCCGCGACATGAAAATGCAGGTAATTTGGGATTTATTTCACTACGGCTGGCCTGACGATATTGATATTTTCAGTCCCGAATTCGTGACCAGATTTGCAGATATGGTACGCGCTTTTATGGAAGTTCTGACTGAGGAAACTGACCAAACACCTTTCGTGACACCTGTCAATGAAATTTCATTTATTGCTTGGGCGGGCGGCGATGTTGCTTACATCAATCCCTTTGCAAAAGGGCGGGGAGACGAGCTGAAAATCCAGTTGATAAAAGCTGCGATCGCAGGGATAGAATCAGTTTGGGAAGTCAATCCCCGCACCCGCATCGTGCAAATCGACCCGGTAATTAACATTATTGCCGACCCTGACAAACCGGAGGATAAAGACGCGGCGGAAGGTTATCGTTTATCTCAATATCAAGCTTGGGATATGTTGGCCGGACGTTTTCGCCCCGAACTCGGCGGCCAGGAAAAGTATCTCGATATTATTGGGCTGAATTATTACGATCGCAATCAGTGGATTCACAATGAAGAACCGATGAAATACACCGATCCGCTGTACCGCCCGTTTCGCGAAATGCTGCGAGAAGTGTTCGATCGCTACGGCCGCCCCTTATTCATCGCAGAAACAGGCACTGAAGACGATTTTAGACCTGTCTGGTTGAATTATGTGTGCACTGAGGTAGCGGCTGCAATCAAAGCCGGAGTTCCGGTGGATGGAGTTTGTTTGTATCCGATTGTCAACCATCCGGGTTGGGATGACGATCGCCACTGCTACAATGGTTTGTGGGATTATTGCGATGAAAAGGGCGATCGGGAAATTTACCAGCCTTTGGCGGATGAATTGCAGTTTCAAAGGCAGCAGATTGAACCGCTGGTGAAGTTGCAGGATTGATAATCGGGGCGATCGGCGATTTAAAAATAGGCGATTTAAAAATAGGCGATTTCAATCGCTTCTATACAAACGAAGTCCGCCTTCGCGGACTAAGAGATTTAGGGGGTATTTAAGCCTGATTTGGTATTGGATATAAATGGGCGATCGATCTTCTATTTCCTGGTAGGAATTAGAAGATCGCTTCTGAGTGTTATGAACAACCTTCACCATCTCTAACAACCAGTCTTAGTGTATTCTTCAAATCTTGCGAGACGGGTAAATTGCCTATTTCATTCAAAAGTTGTTGGTGCGACTCATTTTGTCGTCGTTCGCAGTAAACACCCACCAGAAAATTATTAATCCCAACTTTAGCGACAGCATCAGCAACTAAGCCTCCAATTCCGAGAAGTGCAATACCGCCAAGCATACCAAAAGGGCCGCCAAGTGCTGCTAGTGCAGTTGTGAGCGCTGCACCACCTGCAAAACCCGAAGTAGCGATCGCAATTGCCAGCAAAACACCAGGCAATCCCAAAGCTGCAACTTTTCTAATTACTTCATCCATTTACTCATCACTCCTAAATTATAATCATGACGATCCTATTCGATTCTCGATAGGAGTAGGGTGTGATCGCTTACATTGATTGGCTTAAAACTCCCATTCATAATCTGGATCGTCAAGGGCTGTTCTGACAGATGTCAAATTAGCAAGGTCTTTAAACGGACTAGACTTAGCTATTTCGGTAATTGAAGTCATGGCTAAAGCTAACTGGTTATTATCACCGATTGCTATTGCCTCATCGACCTTTTCAAACAGAAATTTAAAGTTCTTAGCACGTTCATCAAACGAGCATTCAAGATACTCGATCAAAGCATCGCGTTTTGCTTGAATGTCGGCAATCGTTGCTTTTTCCCAAGCTTCTATACCACGCCGTTTAGTATGCTCTTGCTCTGCAACTATTTTGTATTCGGTGTAGGCTTCAACAACATCGCGGAAGCACTCAGCAGCGGAGCCTGGATTAAAGATTTCTACAAAAATTTTTTTAGCTGCCATTTCTATTTCCCTGGTTAATTAGTAAAGTGGGAAATACCCACCCTACAAATAGATTTTCTGCGTAAGTCTTGATACTACTTCGATCGTGATTTCTATTTCCCTGGTAAAATCCGATATTTCTCCAAAACCTTAACAGTACCGAGGTTAAGCTTACCGTCACTGTTTAAAACAGGGGTTTTCAACATTTCTACAAGTCCCTTCATCAGAAGTCCTACCTGTTGAAACTTCTCAGCATCTCTCTTAGCATCAAAAGGCTGAGATTCCAGTTGACTCAAACCTTGAACAGCACGAGTGTTCATAGATTCAAACACTTTTCTCAACTCAGTTATCCGCTGTCTTACCTGTTTGGCAAAGTCCTTAGCAAGTTTCATATCTGCGATCGCCGCCTTGACTTGAGCTTCATGCTCCCGTGCCTTTGTCATCGCTTTCTCGCCTTCACTAGCAGCAAAAAAGCCACCAATCGCCAAAGCTGGTAAAAGGGTGATACTGCCTAGCACAGCAGCACCCAGAGCCATACCGCCGCCACCAGCCGCGATCGCTCCACCGCCAAACCATGCTAAAGTTGCGTTCCAAGCAGCCGCTCCGCTGAGAGTTGAGATAGCTGTTCCGGTGCTTGCTGCTCCTAGTGAAGTAACAGCACCAATAGCACCGCCGTAACCTGCTGCGGCTGCTCCAGCAGATTTAACGCCAGCCATAAAATATTGTTCTGCTCCTACCGCCGCAGCTTTGTACTCCTTCATCTGCTGAACTGAAAAATCCATCCCTTCTAAAAGCCGCTTTTCACTTTCTGAAGCCTTCCGACCACTATTTTCAAGGAAGGTAACAAAGCGCTTAATTGTGCTTCTTATGACATTCAGTTGAAGTTGGCCATACTCTTCTGCCAATTTGTTTGTGGCTGCTTCTTCTCTTTTCAAATCTTCAACCGCACGCTCGAATCGCTCTTGAGCTTCCTTGGCGAGTTCATTAGCTTTCTGACCTGGATAGAATGAAGGCATAAAATACTCCTAAATCTGATTTTTAGACATCTTAAAAACAGAGGATTTTTTAGATACTTTGGCTTGATCACTCTGTCGAGCAGAAAACGGTACCTCGCAAGACGTGAGCCTTTCCCAAATTTCCTGTGTAAAATTAATCACGTTCCTGCTTTCCATGATACTAATCTAACTACCTTTAACAAAGAAACTAATAAGCATTAGGAATCGTGTTAGACTTTGATTATAAAGAATCCAAAAACCTATCCCCTGCAATGGTATCCTCTAACGATCGCTTCCCCGAAGCTGCCCGCGACTGGGACTTAGAAACCCTTTATACAGACCTCGCATCCGCCAAAGGCAAGCGTCTCACGCCCACAGAGAAACAACATCTACGCGGTCTACTCTGCGGCCACAGTCCCACCGAAATTGCCGAAACCCTCAGTAAAAACCCCAAGGGGATTGCCGTAGATTTTTGTAACACATTATACCAATACGTCAAAAATCTTGTAGGCAAAGGTGATGAAAAGGTAGAAAACTGGAGGAAGATTTGTGAATGGCTGGAGGACGCAGGATATAAAACTCTGTCGTCTCCCGAACCTGAATCAGGCGATTGTTTATCAGCAAAAATTATAATAAAAAAAGCAAATGTAGTTCTAGATAAAAATCAAATCATAGTTGATATCAATCTGCGAATAGTAGCCTCCTCACCTTCAGAAATTCCCATCATAGAAAAGTTTGACATCAATGGCAATGGTGCAAACTAAGGAAAGTGCGATCATCGCACGCATCATACCAAATCATGCTTAAATACCCCCTTTATTCTTCAGTCCGCGCAGGCGGACTTTGTTTGTGTAGACGCGGTTTCAACCGCCGAGTATCTAATTTGCAACTTTAGATAGGGGCGAATTCTCCAAGCACGAAGTTATACTCCTAAAATTAATAAAAGCGATCGCCCGCCCGACAAAAATGCACTCCCAAATATTGCGAAAACCAGACGGCCGCCCACTGACACTCTACAGCCGCTACCCA
>JANNOR010000119.1:0-12180 GCA_031399265.1 Cyanobacteria bacterium SOY_34_metabat_3
AGCTATTGAAAAAGAGTTGGCTTTTACGAAGTATCAGACTTTCAGCAATCTCTGCAAGCAAGCTTTGTGGCAGTTTTTGTCTGTATCTGAGTCTGCTAGCTCTACAGATAGCTCTCAGCGGTTGGAACAGCGTATTGCTGAACTTGCGGTCAAATTTGCTGAGTTCGATCGCAATGTTTCTGCTGAGGAATTAAGCCGTTTGGAGGGACTGGAACATCACCTCAGTCAACTGGGCGCGCAGTTGGATCGGTTGCAGGGGAGTGTTGACAGTAACTTTGCTAAAGTTTCTTTTGCCCGAGTTTCAAAAGTAGTAGAGCCTGACTCGATCGAGGCTGAGTCTGCGGCCGACGACGGTGTAGTTTCTGATGCTGAGGTTGCTCCTTATCGGGAGTCCGATCCGTTATTGGAGCGTTTAAGTTCTTTGTTACCGCAAGATTTCTAGAGTCAGGAACTCAGGGAATCAACGCCACTGAGCTTGCAAGAAACTGCAAGCTGTTCTGACCAGCCTAAGTCTTAACTGACTACGTTATTTGAGTCACGACACCGGAGAATGCGACGCTAGTTTTCCGCTCTGTCATCTGTAATTAAACAGTTTTAAAGTCACTGAAACAGTGTTACAGGTCTAAAAAGCTCTTATAACATTGGCGAAGCGAACATTACCCGAAAGGGATTCGGAGACAACCATATCTCCACAGAGGGGCAACCATACCCCTCTAACCCCGAAAGGGGATTCTCTTACGGTTGAAACCGCCGAGTCGTTTTCCTCTCAGGTCTTTCATACTCTGAGTTTCCCACTTACCGAGTGTTTTTATGAGGTAGAGCAAGGCTAAAAAGCCTTGAGATGTGATTTTAGTAGCCTGCTGTTGGCAGTGGGGACTGAATAAATAAACAAAGCCGATCGCTCTTTTGAAAAAAAAGGGCGATCGCTTTGTTATTTCCGAAGGAAGAAGGAAGAAGGAAGAAGGAAGAAGGAAGAAGGAAGAAGGAAGAAGGAAGAAGGAAGAAGGAAGAAGGAAGAATGAGCCATTATGAAATAACCAATGCCCAATGCCCCATGCCCCATGCCCTATGCCCAATTCCCAATTCCCTCGATATTATTCGATCGAGCCTAATTTTTGCAAGCGCGAACGAATGGCAGCGGGCTGTCGCTGAAAGCTCTGAGCTAATTCGCCAATTTCTCGGCCGCTAGCATATTCGTTCTGCAAATTCTCATCTTCATCCCGAGTCCATTTGACATAAGCTCTAGGATACTTCTGGCGAATCTTTTCATTCTGGGTTTTAGGTATAACGGCATTAATTTGAGCAGAATTATCAGCTTCAGAATTGCGATCGCCCACTGCTTCTTGCACCCGGTTGGGAATAGCAGCAATTTCTTCAGCTAGACGCCCTAAAGCATCATCTACTTTTTGCTGAAGTTCTGTTAGCTGCCGCTGCTGCAAATTTCCCCACTGCGGCAGTTCGTTGATAAACTGCTGCAAATCGAGCATGATTGCTGTCAAAGTTTCGACTTGTGCTAACTCCGGCCGCTGTTTGAATTGGCGGCCAGTCAGTTCGATCTCGCTTTGAATCATTTTAATAGTTTTTTCTAAAATTATCAGTCGCTGGCGCAGGTTCTCAATCGCTGAAATTAGAGAATGTGCGTTTTCTCCTTGGGTAGCATTCAGATTTTCGCGAGATGTTTGAGCAAGAGCTTCATCTAAAGCATTGACAGCAAGTTGCAATTGCTCGATCGCGCGATCGGTAGTAGCGGCTTGTTGATTGACGCGATCGAACACTGCCGCCGTACTTGTTTTAACTTGCCCGTGCAGCTTCTGGCGGTTCACAAAATTCAAAAAGAGCGAAATCACTATCGGCACTTCGACATAAATGCTCTGCTGCAAAACCAAACTAGCAGCCAATCCCGCAGCAGAGGCAGCAAGAAAAACCAATTCAGCAGTTTCTAACAAATTGCTCGGCTTGGGATTTTGGATTTTGGTTGATGAATTGGATGAGGACATAGGTTAATTAGGAATTAGGAATTGGGAATCGGGAATTGGGAATTGGGAATAGGGCATAGGGCATAGGGCATAGGGCATAGGGCATAGGGAGGCTGTACATCGTGGAATTTAAAATTACTAGAGTTTTTTTTATATAACAATCTACTTAAATATATTAAATTTGTAAAATTAGTCGGGCTAAAGTGAAATAAATCAAGACTCCGAGGACATCAACTGCGGTGGTAATAAAAGGAGCAGACATTAAAGCCGGGTCTAAACCCAAAGAACGGAATAGAAACGGCAGAGCTGAGCCGGCAATAGAAGCTAAAATTGCGATCGCAAACAAACTCACCCCCACCGCGATCGCCACTGCTAAACTCCCTTGCAGAGTATAAGCCCATCCCGTCGCTACAGTCCCCAATATAGCTCCTAGCAGCGCTCCCGCCATCCCCTCGCGCACAATTACTTGAAAAGGGCCCATTGCTGTAATTTCGTCAGTATTCAAACCGCGAATTACCACAGTTGAGGACTGAGCTCCGACATTACCTCCAGTGCCCGTCAGCAGCGGAATAAACGCTGCTAGAGCTACTACTTGCTGCAAAATATCTTGTTGAGCTCTAATAATTGCGCCGGTGACAGTATTGGTTAAAAGCAGAACAAACAGCCACACGACCCTTTTGCGAGCAACGGTGATTAAATCGGTCTGAAAATAGTTGTCGCCGCCGGACTGAACGCCGCCCAAGGTATAAATATCTTTGGCTGCTTCTTGTTCTAAAATGTCGATCGCATCGTCAACTGTAATGATCCCGACGAGGCGCTGTTCGCGGTCTACAACGGGGACTGCTAAAAAATCGTAACGCTGGATCAGCCTAGCTACTTCTTCTTTATCAGTTCCAGTTTGAACGGAAACTACGTCGCGGGTCATAATTTCGCCGACAGTTTTGTCGAGAGGAGAAGTGACTAAATCCCGCAGCGATAAAATGCCGGTCAAGCTGCGGGCGGCGTCGGTGACGTAGAGAGAATAAATGGTTTCGGTAGTTTTAGCCAAAGAGCGAATTCGGTCTAAAGCTTGGGCGACGGTAAAGCTTTCTTTGAGAGAAATGTATTCTGGGGTCATGATCCGGCCGGCGCTACTGGCTTCGTAACCCAAGAGTTGGGCCGTAGCTTCGCGTTCCGTCGGGCTCAATTGGCCCAACAGGCGGCGGACTAAGATTGCGGGTAGTTCGTCAAACAGTTTAGCCCGATCGTCCGGCGACATTTTGTCTACAATATCAATGACTTCTTGGCGTTTGAATTTTTCGCACAGGGACTGCTGAACGCTGGAGTCGAGATATTCATAAACTCCTATAGCTTCATCTTTCTTCAGCAAGCGAAAGGCTATCACCTGCATGGTTTCTGGTAGACCTTCGATAGCTTCAGCGATGTCGGCTTCCTGTACCGGCTGCAAAATCGCTTTTGCTCCTTGAAAGTCTCCTTGTTCCAACAAAGCCTTTAACTGCGATCGAACTAATTCCCGCAGTTCTTTTCGCGCGTAGGTGGGTAACGAAGAGGATTGATAATTGCTTTCTGTCACTGATGACCCTCCTAAACCTGTGCTGCGCGCCTTCCTGAATTCAGTTTAGAGCCTATTGACACCAATGATTGCAGTTATACGATTTATACGGGCGGGGCGAGCAACTCAGTTTCTTCGTGAAGGCTTCACCACCCAAACCAAGATGTATTCTCGAAACCGGGTTTTTTGGTATAGTGTTTTTTATATTGATCTACTTAAACCAACAATTGATATTTTTCTTGTGCCAAACGGTAAAGCGGCCGCCACACCAAACGGTTAGTCAATACAACCAACAGCGACATCACAGAAGTAGCCGCTAAAAGCAAAGGAAAATTGCCCGATGCCGTTGCTTCGGAAATTGTCTCGCCCAAACCGCTGGTTCTAATTATTTCACCTTTAAATTGAACGTATTCGCTGACAATACTGGCATTCCAAGCTCCGCCAACTGCCGTGATAATTCCTGTGATTAAATAAGGAAAAATTCCGGGTAGTATTAAAGTTTTCCAGCGCTGAATCAGAGAAAGTTTGTAAACTTGTGCGGCTTCAAACAACTCCGAAGGTATCGATTGAGCGCCAGCAATCACATTAAATAGCAAATACCACATTGTACCCAACATCATCAGCGCCACTGAACCAATCTGCAAGCCGCCCCCGGCCTGAATTAAACCTAGCAGCAATACGGGAAACAAAGCCGTTGCCGGTACAGAAGCAGCTATTTGTACTAATGGCTGCAAAATTTGAGCTAAACGCGGATTTCGACCGATCGCCACTCCGACGGGTACAGTCCACAACAGCGATAAAAATAGCGCGCAAATGACTCGCAAAGCCGTAAAAAATGCACCTCCCATGACTTTTTGCCAGTCAGACAAACTCAGCAACCGCAGCAGCAACAACGCTTCCCAAGTTCCCCAAAGCACGATCGCGGCAAACCCGCTGAGAAACAGCCAATTTATCCAATTGCCGATCGGGCTTTGCGGGCGAGGATTTTTTGGTAAATTAGCAGGTGCAAAACCTCTTGCCGCATAGCGATCGAAACTGTCACCAACGGGCGAAATCCGCGACTTCAACACCCGCAGCGTCGCCGATCGCCTTAAAAAATCCAACACCTTTGACTGCGGTACATTCGCAGCTTCTACGGCTTGATATTTGAACTTTTCCACCCAAGCAATCAAAGGCTGCCAGATGAAAAAGTCTATGGCGACAATCACAGCAATCAATACTGCTAAACCCCAGCCGATCGCCCCAAAATTACCTTCATTGGCGGCTTTACCCAAATAGGAACCGAGTCCGGGCAAATGAAAGTTTTTGTCACCCAAGGTAAAAGATTCGATCGCGATCAAAAAGAACCAGCCGCCCGCCACTGACATGACGCTGTTCCACACCAGCCCGATCGCACCAGCGGGCAATTCTAACGTCCAGAACTGCTGCCAAGCATTCAGCCGATAAACTTGAGCAGCTTCCTTCAATTCTTGGGGAATCCCAGATAGCGACTGATAGAAACTAAACGTCATATTCCAAGTCATCCCAGTAAATATTAAGATAATCGATGCGAGTTCTACGCCGATTCTTTGACCTGGAAATAAAGTAACTAACGCCAAAACAACTCCGGGCAAAAAAGACAAAACCGGAATTGACTGTAAAATGTCTAACAAGGGAATTAAAATTTTCGCTGCTAGGGGATATCGGTAAGCAGAATAAGCATAAACTAGGGTAAACAGCAGCGATAAAAAATAAGCGGCTGCCATCCGCAACAAAGTTTGAGCTGTATATGCTGGCAAGACATTTAGCGTAGTTTCAATTTTAAAATTTGGGTTGTAGTCGCTGCTGAATTGAGAAGCTGTTTGGACAATTACGAAAATTAGAGAGAAGATTGCTAGAATTAGCAAGCCGTCTTGCCAAGTCCAAGCTGACCTTTCTAAAGTTTTATTGGCAGGTGTTAGAGGTCTTGTCATAATAATTAGTTATTGGGCATGGGGAATTGGGAATTGGGCATTGGGAATTGGGCATTGGGAATTGGGTATTGGGCATTGGTTAGAGTCAACAGTTAACAGTTAACAGTTAACTGTTAAATAACCAATAACCAATAACCAATAACTACTCATCTTTTTCTTCAGATTCTAAGAAGATTTCGCCTCCTGGCTCGTCGTAGCTGTACAACTCTGCATAACGCCCCCAGTCAACAGCAGTTTTCAATTGTCGCATTGCTTCTTGGGGGCTAAAGTGAGCTTCGAGAATATCCAAAATTAACTCTTCAGAAATGCGGTGATTTCGCTTGGCCTGAAGCATTCGAGAAATTTGCTGTACGACGCGAATATTGCCCAGAATTTGGGTGCGGACAATTTGTTTGCGCTGGTCAATTCCGCCGGCTATGAACTGAAGCCCAACTGGTGTTAACAGGAGGTCGCCTTCTTGAATTACCAGAAATTCCATTAATTTTGCTGCTTCTACGATCGGCAAAATGTCGTCAACCTCTAACATTAACTCTTGACCGAGGCGGTAGAGGTCTTTTTCTTTGCGGTCTTCCAAGAGTTCTAGCAAACCGGCGATCGCACCGATTCGTACCTGGGGCAGAGATTGGTATTTAGGGGTTTGAGGGGGTTGAGGTTGAGACGCAGCAGCGGCACTTGCAGCAGGTGCTGTGACTGTTTCGCAGCTCAATTCGGGATTGGTAAGAATTTTGTAAACTTGGTCTACGAGGGCTTGAAATGCTGGAGTTTTGCGATCGCGATAATGTGGCAGAGTCACTGTCAATTCGGCGCGAATTCGCCCTGGGTTGCGACCCAAGACTACAACGCGATCGGCTAAAATTACCGCTTCCTCAATCCCGTGAGTTACGATTAATACAGCTTGAGTCGGAATCTTTTTTTCCAACCACAAATCTAATAACTCAAACCGCAAGTTTTCTGCCGTCAGCACGTCTAAAGCCGAAAACGGTTCATCCATGCAAAGCAATTCCGGTTCCACCGCCAAAGCTCTAGCAAATCCCACCCGCTGCCGCATTCCGCCGGAAAGTTCTTTCGGATAAGCATTTTCAAATCCGTCTAAACCGATAACATCAATCATCCGCAAGGCTTTTTGCCGACGCGGTTCCGGCAATTCTCCTTTAGCTTTTAAGCCTAATTCTACATTTTCTAGCACCGTCAGCCAGGGATATAGCGCAAAGTTTTGAAATACAATTGCCACTCCAGGATTTAAGCCGACTAAAGGACGGTTGTGGTAGAGAACTTGACCGTCCGTGGGCGGGATCAGTCCGGCAATCATCCGCATTAATGTTGATTTTCCCGAACCGGAAGGGCCGAGCAGAGCTACTATTTCGCCCGATCGCACTTCTAAGTCAATTGGCTCTAAAATAGAGATTTTTTGACCGTTGGGCTGCTGGTAAGCTTTGCTAACGCCTTGTAAGGTAATGAGGCACTCTGTTGCTGTCTTAACTGTCACAACTAAACCTCCTATGTGTTTAAATTTAGTCATTAGTTATTAGTCATTAGTTATTAGCAAACAACTTTCAAAAACTAACAACTGATATTTGTCCGCAGGCATGAGTCCGCCTCGGATGGTCTAATAATCGATCCTTGGGTTTCCATACCTATACCTCATAAAGTCATTTTTAGCAATACCTGCTGCCGGGAATGCGTAAAATCTGCCAGATATCAATTAAAGCGGAAATCAGTCGCGAGCGCCCCAAACTGATTCGATCTAAAAACTGGGTTTTTAGACTGCTAATTCATTTAATTAATAGCCGATAAAAGGCGATTATTGAGATTTTTATTCTTATTTTATCTATTTGCCAATTCGCGCTAAAATCGCACCTAACTGCACTGCAATCACTCCTATTACGGCACTCCCAGCCCAATAAAGAATGGCCGAACTGTAAGATCGATCGCGCCACAAGACATTCGTCTCTAAACCGTAAGTAGAAAAAGTAGTATAAGCTCCCAAAAAGCCCGTTGCTACCATTAACCGCACTTCCGGCCCAACAGCGGGTACCCGTTCAAAAGCGAGGGTGATAAAAAATCCCATAGCCAAGCAACCAGTAACGTTAATAAAAAAAGTTCCGTAGGGAAAAGCCGTGCCGAAGCGGTTGGCAAACCACATGGTGATATAATATCGGCTCAAAGCACCGGCAACGGCACCTAAACTAATTGCGATCGGATGGCGGAGATTCGGATCTTGCAGCATACAGTTCTTGAAAGTTTGCAAGTTGAAATTAATCTAAATTTTACCTTGAGCGGACTAATGTAAAGTATTGTATGATTGAATTGGCGATCGCTCAGGCTGTTCGCAATTATAAAGTTATAGAGAGTATTTATGCAAATTGTGTTGGCTGCCGCAGACGATGACTTAGTTAGAGCCTGGGAAAGCACTTGCGGCAACATGGAAAATGTAAAGATACACTGCGGCTCAATCTTTGAGGTAAAATGCGATGCTATCGTTAGTCCAACTAATAGTTTTGGCTTCATGGATAGCGGCTTAGATTTAGAAATTTCAGAATATTTTGGAGGTCACGTTCAAGAACGCCTGCAAAAACTAATTCAGACTCGGCATCATGGCGAACTATTAGTAGGAACTGCCGAAGTTGTAGACACGGATCATCCTAAAATTCCCTATTTAATAGCTGCTCCAATCATGCGGGTTCCCGCAGTTTTAACAGAGACAGTAAATGTCTATCTGGCAACCCGTGCTGTTTTAAATTTGGTAAAATTTGGCACGGTTCCAGACGGCACGCCAGTCAAACATATTATTGAAACTATCGGTATTCCCGATCTGGGTACGGAAACGGGCAAAATGTCACCGCATATCTGTGCCTTGCAGATGAAAGCTGCCTTCCAAGAAATTCTGTTATGTCAATACGAATTTCCTGAATCTTTGCTGCAAGCCCATAAAAATCACCACTTGTTATCTTCGGGCGATGTTTTGCAGTAGTCGGGAATGGGGAATGGGGAATGGGGAATGGGAATTGGGAATTGTTAACAGTGTGAACTACTGTGCGAACATTTTAATGTACGCTAAACCGTACCTGGGAATTGGCGGTATCCTGCCGATCGCCTTTGATGGTGCAGCTATAATGGAAACAACTGTTAAATCGACCGCATCGACTAGAATTAATTCAGTATCTACACATACAAAGTCTGCCTCTGCCGACTGTGAGATTTTTTCAAAATGTTTGCTAAAAAAGGAGACAATTAAGATGACAGATCCAAATATGACCGAAGAACAAATCATAGACGTAACTCCCGAAACAACCGCGATCGTCAAAAAAGAGATGCCCGACGCGACTGATGAGACGATCGCCGAAACTGCCGCTTTGTTTGAAGCAATTAAAAAACGCGCCACCGCAGAAGTCCAAGCAGCGGGCGATATCACGCGCGAAGCTTATTTGAAAGCTGTACAGAAAGCGCAGTTAGCCCTCGCAAAAAATAAGACTCACGCCAAAGAAAGAATGACAGAAGCAGTAGCCCTAATTCAAAAGGAAGCTGAGAAAAATTGGCTGGTGGTTGATGCGATTAAAACGCGGGCGCAAGCGCAGGTGCAAGATGCAGGCGAAGTCAGCCGCGAAGCTTATTTGAAAGCGGTGCGCCAAGCGCGAGAAGCCGTGGAACAAAATAAGTTAATTGAGCGCGATCGCATCGAACACGCAGTCGATCGAATTCACACCGAAGCTGAAAAGAATTGGCACGTTGTTGTTGCCGAAATTGAGTCGCTCGGTGTTCGCTTGACGGATGCGGCCAAGTCTGCATTCCAGGCGCTAACGGCGTTTTTTGACAAGAAGCATTAAACTCACATTGTATCAGTCTCGCTGAATATTAACCGAAACCAGGACACGGCAGTGCCGTTTCCCTACAATGTTATTTTGGGGCGCAAGAAACGGCATTGTCGTGTCCGAATTTAGTGAATATTACCGGAAATCAAGAGATAGCAGTGCCGTTTCCCTACAATGTTATTTTGGGGTAGGGAAAAGGCATTGCCGTGTCCGAATTTAGAAATTAGGAGACGGCAGTGCCGTGTCCCTACAGCGCTATAATCAAAAAGCCTTATTTTTAGTCCATAACCCCGAACCATGAGAAGTTACTACTGCGGCGAACTGCGAAGCGAACACATCGGACAAACTGTCACCCTCTACGGATGGGTGGATCGCCGCCGCGATCATGGCGGGGTGATTTTTCTGGATTTGCGCGATCGATCGGGCTTAGTGCAAATTGTCAGCGATCCCCAACGCACCCCCGATTCCTATCAAGCGGCGGAGGCTTTACGCAACGAATACGTAGTCAAAATTACCGGGCGAGTCACTAACCGCCCCGCAGATTCCCTCAACCCGAAATTAGCTACGGGTGAGATAGAAATTTACGCTGACGAAATCGAGTTGTTGAATGCAGTTCGCAAACAGCTACCGTTTCAGGTTTCGACGGCGGAAACTGAAAACGTGCGCGAAGATTTGCGCTTGAAATATCGGTATTTGGACTTGCGGCGCGATCGTATGAGTCGCAATTTGCAGCTTCGCCACCAAGTAGTCAAAGCGATGCGCCGCCACCTCGAAGATGTCGAAGGTTTCATGGAAATTGAAACGCCAATTTTAACTCGCGCGACTCCCGAAGGTGCGAGAGATTATTTAGTTCCCAGCCGCGTCAATCCCGGTGAATGGTATGCTTTGCCGCAGTCGCCGCAGTTGTTCAAACAATTGTTAATGGTGTCTGGTTTCGACAGATATTATCAAATTGCTCGCTGCTTCCGCGATGAAGATTTGCGCGCTGACAGACAGCCAGAATTCACGCAATTGGACATGGAAATGAGTTTCATGTCTGTGGAAGAAGTAATCGCCTTAAATGAAGGTTTAGTCTGCAATATTTTCCAAAGTGTGAAAGGCGTAGAATTACCTTGTCCTTTCCCGCGTTTGACTTACGCCGAAGCGATGGATCGCTATGGTAGCGACAAACCGGATACTCGCTTCGGTATGGAATTAGTCGATGTTTCCGATTTGATGAAAGATTCGGGATTTAAGGTGTTTTCCGGTGCAGTTGCTGCGGGCGGAATTGTGAAAATTTTGCCGATTCCTGGCGGGAATGAGGCTTTTTCTAACGAGCGAATTAAAAAAGGCGATTTGTTTAAAGAAGCCAGCGAAGCCGGTGCGAAAGGATTGGCTTTCATCCGGGTACGGGAGAATGGCGAAATTGATACGATCGGCGCAATCAAGGATAATTTGACGGAAGCGCAAAAACAGGAATTGCTCGATCGCACTGGCGCCGAACCCGGTCATTTGCTGTTATTTGCAGCAGCCGACGCAATCACTGTTAATAAGACTTTAGATAGATTGCGTTTGTACGTTGGTAACGACTTGGGATTGATTGACAAAGACAAGATGAATCTGCTGTGGGTTACAGATTTCCCGATGTTTGAATGGAACGCTGACGAGAAGCGTTTGGAAGCATTGCATCACCCGTTTACCGCACCGCATCCCGACGATATTGCCGATTTGAAAACTGCCAGAGCTCAAGCTTACGATTTGGTATTAAACGGTACAGAAATCGGTGGCGGTTCCCTGCGGATCTACCAGCGGGAAGTTCAGGAAAAGGTGTTTGAGGCGATCGGCTTATCGACTGAGGAAGCTTACAATAAGTTTGGCTTTTTGTTGGATGCGTTTGAGTACGGAACTCCTCCCCACGGCGGAATTGCCTACGGCTTGGATCGGTTGGTGATGCTGTTAGCCGGCGAGGAATCGATTCGCGATGTCATGGCGTTTCCGAAGACGCAGCAAGCCGGGTGTTTGTTGACGAATGCGCCGTCTAGTGTGGATGAGAAGCAGTTGAAGGAGTTGCAAGTGCGATCGACTTATGTAGCGAAAACATAGGTATCTAAAACACCTTCAATGAATAGTGGATGAGTTGCGAGAAACCGGGTTTTTCCCTTGAAAACTTCGTTACGTCTCGCAGAAACTCCCAAAAACCCGGTTTCTTTGATTTGTAGGTAGTCAGAAATCGGGTTCCCCCACGCCGAGCCATCCGCGCCCGGCGCAACATCGCGTCGCACCGCGGCCAACTTGCGGGGTTGAACAGTTTGTAGGTTGACGGCGAGGGGCATTCCCAAAATCGTAAACCAGGATCGTGACCTGGTCGCGCGAATATTTATGAAGAGCGCTGGAAGCTGGAATGCTCTCGGGCATGCGGCTCTGAACGACGATGCCCGCTACGATGCTTCAGAGACAATCGAATTACCGAAACAAGTCATCCCATTTTATTGGAGAGAGCACGATGAGCTATTGGCGAGTTGAGTTAGTTCCTTAAGGAGCGGAGTCGGCTGGATCAGTGCTTCGCGAAGTTCGCCGATGGCCGAATGGAGGGAAGGGCACGGACTTACGTTGGTGCCGGCGCGAGCCAGCAGCAGGGCTGCCTCGGAGCGCCACGGGAGTCCGAGGGGACCGGCAGGAGCGCTGGTACGGGCAAGGCGGGCGTGCTCGGCAGCGATGAGGGGCTGTCTTGCGCGGAGGGCCTGTTCGGCAAAGGCGAGGTGCCGCAGAGTCAGTGACGTGATGTCGAGGGCGGCGAGGTTTTGACCTTGGCGAATTGCGGCCAACTTGCTGATGTCAGCACTTGTGGCGACTGTGATTTCCCGGTAACGGCGGAGACCGAAAAGTATTCTTGCCCGGAGATCCAATATTTC
>JANNOR010000158.1:0-14872 GCA_031399265.1 Cyanobacteria bacterium SOY_34_metabat_3
GTCGGGACAACGGCACGCGCGGTCTCCTCTTGATCATTCCGGCGCAGCCGGAATTGATATCATTCCCAATTTCCAATTCCCTACCTAAAGATAGATGTCAAGTTATTCCCGACTATTAACTATTAGTTAAATCCTCAATTACTCAGTCTCCCGGAAGAGAAAAGGAATGTATTTAAGACAAAATAAACTCTTAGAAAACTATAACCAAAGATAGTTTGTGAATGAGCTAGCTTGGACTTAATATTTAAACATAACCCAAAGACCTTTTGAAAAGATAACTCAGGAATAAATCATGACTAATCGCCAACCAACACCAACCGACGCAGAAATTAGCAAATCAACACCGACCGACGCAGAAATCGAAGCGAAGATGGAAGCCCCCCACTACGACAGGGGCATTACTCCTGCGGAGACAGCAGCGCGGCAAGAACGCGAAGGCTCTAACTTCATGCACACCACCACTGAAGCGAAGCAGAAAAGCGCAAAAACAGACGACCAAACCGATGACGAAAGCATTCACACTACAGACGGTTATACAGTAGACCAAGAAGGTCTGGTTAACAACTACGCGATCGAACCCGAAATGTACATCAACGAACCGGGCGATTTGAGAGAAAAAGAGGAAGCCGAAGCCGCAGAACGCGCTCGAATTCTCGCAGAAATCAAAGATAAAAAAGGCGAGGAAGGAAAACTGACAATGGATGCAGACACCCGCGGGAAAGGCCCTGGAATTATCTAGGTTGTCTGGTTATATCAATTCCGGTTGCATAGCAATTAATATTACCCGAAATCAGGACACGGCAGTGCCGTTTCCCTACAATTAATCTGGCGTAGGGACACGGCACTGCCGTGTCCTCTATATCTTAAAATTAATCAAGCCCTAACATTTTCCGTCAGCCAATTAAACTTTGCCTGAGCAAGCGCCAAATTTTCCAGCACGTTCGGATTAATATCCTCCCGGTCTAATTCCGGCTGCTCCAATTCTATATTGCGACCGTATTCTATATGTCTGATCGTACCGCGCATCCTGTCTGCCAGACACAGCGAAATTCCATAATAAAAGCGGGAAGCAAAGCCCATATCGTGTTGTAGTTTGATTACTAACTGCCGCCTGGGAATTGCCAGCAAATGAGTTTCTTCGATCGCCTTCACCGTTGCCAAAGGAGGGCGAGCATCAATAAAAGAAACCTCTCCCACCAGTTCTCCGCTGGCTATTTTAGCAAGTTCTTTAGTCTGCTCGGCATTGAGCAAAACGCTCAAACTTCCCTTTAAAACAATGTATAGCGCATCGATCTGTCTCCCTTCATGGATCAAAGTCGCGCCTGGAGCGAGAACTTCCTTTTTGCCTTTTTGGACGATCCAGTCGATATCATCGTTATTTAACTGGCTCAAAATGAAAAGTGCTTTTTTTCTGCTGCTGTCGGTCATAAGTTTAGCTCCCGATCACTTTTTTTTATAAAATTTAGAGGGCGCGCGGTCGCAACTTCTTCCGAAGCAGTCCTCGCTCAAAACAGTTTTTTTTATCCTGCCTAACTTCTTTGTAAAACGGTTCTAGGGCAGGCTTTTCCAATAGCAGATGAATCACACTGAATCATAATCTCTCAATAATAGCATTTGTTGAACAATCTTTTTTAACTCGATCGGCATCCACAACATCCTGTTTCATACCAGTCTCTCAACCAATCCAGTTTTCGGGCCGCACAGCGAAAGCTCGCTAAATGGGCGCGGGAGACAATCCTCCGCGCCCAGCGAAAGCTCGCTAAATCGATCGCAAATCTGGATAACCGGCCAACATATCATCAGCAGTCAGAGTATCCCCGTTAGCTTGAGGAGTCCACAGCACCTCAACCGCCAGCAACTGCTCGCTCGATACTCCTCCAATCAGGCGCAAAGCTTGGCGCAAATCTTCAGAGTTTTTCACGGCTGGCAATTGCAATTTGCCTTGAGTACCGACAATCACCGTCACCACGATAAATTCCCCGGGGTCTGAATTCAAATCAGCAGCAACCAGCGCCCCGTTTTCTTGCAAACCTGGCAGGATCTTGCTGCTCCCTGATTGCCGGAGCTGATTGTTGTAGTTCGAGAGCGTTTCTTCAGTAAACTTGCTGCGTTCTGCCAAAGAAAATTGGTTGAATTTAGCTTCGGCTGCTTCCAAGCGAGTTTGCGTAGATTCAGCGCCTGCGTAAACCCAATATTCTGGATGCCGCAGCATAGCCAGAGTCGATTCTTGCAGCACTTGAGCGCGACCGGCTGCTGTATCGGTATCCGCTTTGCGCGCTAGGGCGTCGAGTTCGCCTTGCAAACCGCGGGCCTCTGCTAGCAAACCAACTTGCAAGCGGGCGACAGATACGGTGGTAGTAGGGACGCTGTTGCCTAGTTCGTCAGTTGTGCCCCCGGCGCTGCGGAAGCTTCGCACGAGGAAATTAGCGATCGAAATAAAGATCAAAATCGAGAACAGGCCGCCAAACCCGCCTCCAAAGCCGAAAAACGGCAGCAAGAACGGGAAACCGAAGCCGCCACCAAATCCGCCACCATAGCCGCCGCCCGGATAATAACCGCCTCCCGATGGCGCGTAGGTGCGACTAGGAGACGAGTAACTGCGCGCTGGAGCTCTAAAAGAGCCGCCTCCCATCCGTCCTCCGCTGCGAGCCGCCAAGGCTCCGTCAGCGTTACTGAAGGCTAGCGTCAGTACCAGACCGATCGCAAATAGTGATTTCAAAAGCGGTTTGATCTTTGAAATTAGTTGCTTGTACATAAGACCGTTACTATTCGATACATTTATAATTTACAGTCTATCTTCGCGGATGGGCAGCCCGGTTGCAGGTGTAAAGCCAGCGAGATATCCGTACCAACCGATCTCGGCACCCAAAAGACCTCAGTCTGCTTTCCCAGCATCAAAGCTTTTACAGAAGTTTACGTAACTAAGGGGCGATCGACCAACAATAAGCTCTAGACTTTTAAATAAACGCCGCCAGTCCTAGAAAGCAGGACTCGATCTACAGTAAAAAAAACATTATGTTTCCAACTCACCGCCCCCGCCGCCTCCGCAACCATCCCCAACTCCGCCGGATGGTACGCGAAAATATCTTGACAACCAGCGATTTAATTTACCCTCTATTTGCCGTACCGGGGGAAGGTTTTGCCAAAGAAGTTAAATCGATGCCTGGAGTTTACCAGCTATCGATCGACAAAATAGTAGAAGAAGCCAAAGAAGTCTACGATCTCGGCATTCCTGCGATTATTTTATTTGGCATTCCCGCAGACAAAGATACAGACGCTACAGGTGCTTGGCATGATTGTGGCATCGTCCAAAAAGCGACAGCAGCAGTTAAAGCAGCCGTACCAGATTTAATCGTCATGGTCGATACTTGTCTGTGCGAATATACCAGTCACGGTCACTGCGGCTATTTGGAAGTCGGAGATTTAAGCGGCCGCGTATTGAACGATCCGACACTAGAATTACTCAAAAAAACCGCCGTTGCTCAAGCTAGAGCTGGTGCAGATATTATCGCACCTTCGGGGATGATGGACGGTTTTGTCGGAGCAGTTCGCGAAGGATTGGACTCGGCTGGATTTGAAGATATTCCGATCATGTCTTACGCGGCAAAATATGCCTCAGCTTATTATGGCCCGTTCCGTGATGCGGCCGATTCTGCTCCACAATTTGGCGATCGGCGTACCTATCAAATGGACCCAGGAAACGGCCGCGAAGCTCTTAAAGAAATTGCTCTCGATATTGCTGAAGGCGCGGATATGCTGATGGTTAAACCCGCTTTAGCTTACATGGACATCATCTGGCGCGTCAAGGAAGCAACTAATCTGCCAGTTGCGGCCTACAACGTTTCTGGAGAATATGCAATGGTGAAAGCCGCCGCCCTCAACGGTTGGATAGATGAAGAAAGAGTAGTGATGGAAACCTTGACAGGATTCAAGCGTGCTGGTTGTGATTTGATTTTGACTTATCACGCCAAAGATGCGGCCCGCTGGCTGCAAAACTGACCCTCCTGGATGCAAATCGCTCTAAGAGCCCCGACTTCTTGAAGCAGTCGGGGTTCTGGTTTTTATGTGCTTTTTGCAAGCTCAGGCGGTATCCAGGGCTGTTTCATTCTCAGACAAATCATTGTTTTGTAGGGGTAGTGCCCCCGTGCCTACCCTCCCCATCCACGATTTTGTAGGTGTTTGGTGAGATTGGGGGCAGCCACGGGGGGCGGCCCCTACAAGAGAATGAAACCGCTCTGCGGCGGTATCGGGTCGCAAAATCAAATTACTTTGGGTCAAAATAGAGTGCAAAAAGTATTAATAATTACTGAAATTAGTTAAATGATATGTATCAATAAAAGTAGTTTTGCGAGCTGTCACTGCCATAGGTAATTATGCCAATAACCGGCAAACTAGCAGTAGCTAAGACAGTAAAAATAACACTCTTTAGACACAAATTGAAGGCATATTAAGAATGACATCAACGACTAGAGATTCCAGTCACATTCAATTTTGCATCGGGAGCGATCGCGCAGACATCCCACAGATCCAAGAACTATTTAAAGCAGCCGCCTTTTGGGCGAGGGAACGAAAGAGAGAAGATTGGGAAATTGCGATCGCCAATAGCGAACCAGTTGTGACAGTTTGGGACGGCGATCGGGCGATCGGCTTTGCCAGGGCTACCTCAGACGGCATCTATCGAGCCACCATCTGGGATGTCGCCATTCACCCAGATTACCAAGGTGCAGGACTCGGCCGCAAATTAGTCCAAACCGTCTTGAGTCACCCTCGAATGTGCCGAGTAGAGCGAGTTTACCTCATGACAACTTACAAACAAAGTTTCTACGAGCGCATCGGTTTTCAGCACAACGCCAGCACAACAATGGTACTTGAAAATCAGCTCCTAGACGAAAATGTCGAATTAGAAATTAGCAAGGGAGAATTGCTAACGGCTAATTGTTAAACAAGCACAAAACTCGCATCAAAATCTATAATATGTAGGGTGCGCATTGCGCACCTTACTCCCTATAAATTACGCAAAATCAGGACACTCCGAGAGCCCTTGGACTACAATTACCCACAATCAGGACACTCCGAGAGCCCAAGGCGTGTCAACTTAAGCCTGAAAGCCTTGATAAATGTCGTTTTTACCATAGTCCAGATCCCCCTAAATCCCCCTTAAGAAGGGGGACTTTGAGTACGTTCTTGTCCCCCCCTTCTTAAGGGGGGCTAGGGGGGATCTAGATTTAATAGTCAAACAGCAATCTCTGACTGGATTTGACCTGGTTGTTGACACCTATGGGCTCTCGGAGTGTCCCTACAATGTTCTCTCCATTCTCCCTTCTTCCTGACACTTGTACTGAGCGAAGTCGAAGTATCCGTTACATCCGTTACACAATCCGCTGCCGAACTTCCTTCATCACAAACTTGCCAAAGGAATAGAACACTGAGTTCGGTTAAAATTGGACTCTTCGGACTCAGAGGGCACTGCCAGAACCTCCAACTTTCCATTCATCAAAGTTAAGAGAGTCTGATTCATCAATAACCTCATTCCAGAAGACACCTTAGAGTTATCGCTGCTCTTAGTAGGATCGCACTCCAAATCGTGCTTTAGCAAATCCCAAGACTCGCTCCAAGCACTAACTGAACGCTGATCGTCTACCCAAATGCGAACGTATCCAGATTCCGGCGAAGCATGGGCAGAAACAGAAATACTCCCCTCTTCCATCTGAGCAACCGCAGTATCTACCAAATTGACTAAAACTTGCCGAAACCTCGGCCAATCTGCCAATACATAAATCCCCGGATCGGGCGGCAATATCTCCAAACGAATGCTGCGATTAGCAGCTTGCAAGTAAGTTAGATCGTCAACTTCATCAAAAACCTTAGCTAGCTGAATCGGCTCAATTTCCATCCGGTCACTGCCGTGTTCAGTCTTAGCAACAGAGATAATTTCATCTATTAATTTTACCAGCTTGAGCGCCGCGATGTGAGCTTGCTCGACAAACTCTCGTTCTTCAGCAGGATCGTCGCACAAATCCGACAGAATTAATTGCAGCGTACCAATCATCGTACTCAGTGGCGATCGCAGCTCGTGAGAAGTTCGAGCCAAAAAACCGCCTTTAAATTGACTCATTTCCGATGCCATCTGATAAGCTAATTGAGTTTGCTTAAGTTGCTCGGAAAGGGCATTTAACTCCTCTAATTTAATTTCTTGAGGGCTTGGTGGGTGATAGGGCGCAGGTTCTGGCTGTTGCGAGCTTTTTTGCTGCGGACGCCAAATCAAACTGCTTCCCAAACCCAGTCCCAGTCCCATACCTAAATATACAAATTCGCTCCAGCCGATCGCCGCCATATTGATTTGCCTTGGAGTTTAGCTTTTAGCATTCTAACTCGATCGCGCCTTGTCGCAATATTTCCCAATTACTGCCAGTCCATTTAGCCACAGTCGAAGGTAAACTCGAAGCTGTTGCCGCTGTTGCTAATTCAGAAAGAACTAAGGTCAAGACTTCGGGAAACTCAGCTTCAATTTCGGCGATCGACTCTAGGGGCGGTTGGCCGGATAAGTTAGCGCTGGTAGTAGCCAAAGGGCCTGTCTGCTCTAGAATTTTGAGAGCAAGGGGAAAGTTAGGCACTCGTACTCCGATCGTAGTTCGATCGATCGAATTCATCGCAGCAGGCACTTTTTCCGAAGCCGGCAGCACCAAAGTTAACGCCCCCGGCCAATAGGATTCGGCCACTTGCTGCCACAATTTTAACTCTGCTGGACTCCCCTCCACGTAAGGCCACAAAGCCTCCGCCGATGCTCCCATCAAAATCAGCGGTTTGTCTTGACGGCGCCGTTTTGCTGCAAAAATCAGTTCAGCTCGATCGGGCTTCGCAGCCAAAGCGGGTACAGTATCCGTAGGAAAACTGACGATATAATTGCCAGAAACTGCCCCTTCAACTAAGGTATTTATCGAAACTTGTGTCATGCCATTTTAGATTTTAAATTTGAGATTTTGCCGCATATTCTTGACTTCTAAATACGATAGGCCAAGGCAAAGCGATCGATTCCTGCCAAATCCGCAAATATCTGAACTCGATCGTAACTCCCATGACCTTGCAGCATATCAGCTACCGCCGTTTCCTGTCCCGCCATCATCTCCACCAACCAAAATCCCCCGGATTCTAAATAATCGGGAGCCGTTTCTACCAAATGCCGGATGCAATCTAACCCGTCCAAACCGCCGTCTAAGGCCAGGTGAGGTTCGTGCTTCAAAACTTCCGGTTGCAGAGTCAGCACGGTGCTGCTGGGGATGTAAGGCGGGTTAGAAACCATGCCGCTAACCCGACCTTTGAGAAATTCTAGCGGTTCCCACCACAAACCTTGATAAAAATTAATTCGCGAGCGAAAACCCAAATTCTCAGCATTCTGTCGAGCAACTGCCAAAGCTGCCGAACTGCAATCTACAGCATGAATCGTCGCATTTGTCAATTCCGAAGCTAAGCCGATCGCGATCGCCCCGCTACCCGTTCCCAAATCCACCCAATGGGATTTAAAATCTTCTCCCCCCCTTACCAAGGGGGGGTTAGGGGGGGTACATTTTGGATTGCTATTTTCGGCTTGTAAACGGCTTTGAACAGCTTCCACAGCCAAATCGATCAGCAATTCAGTTTCAGGACGAGGGATGAGCACCGCCGGCGTTACTTTTAGGGAAAAATTCCGCCAATGCGCAACTCCCGTTAAATACTGCACCGGCACTCGTTCCTGCAAGCGTCGCTCCCACAATTGAGCAAATTCCGATAAAGGCAACTTTAATTCAATTTTTGGCAAATCTTTAAACGATTCCAAACGCAGAGCCAACTTATCCAAACCTGCCAGCTCGATCAGCAGCCAGTCGAGTTCTGAATTGGGAATATCAGAGGCGATCGCCATAGCCTTAGCTTGATTCACCCACTGCCAAAGCTCTAAACCAGAAACAAACATAGGACTTTTTGGGAATGGGGAATTGGGCATCGGGCATCGGGCATTGGTAACTAATGACAACGGTTAACAGTCAACTGTCAACGGTTAACAGTCAACTGTCAACTGACTAAATATTAACGAGCCGGAGCTGGGCGAGCTGGAGCCGGAGCTGGGCGAGCTGGAGCTGGGCGAGCTGGAGCCGGAGCAGGCCGAGCCGGAGCTGGAGCAGCAGAGCCAGGAGCAGTCCGAGCTGGAGCTGGAGCAACTTGTGGATTTTGGTTCCCAGCACCCGCTGGTTGGAGCGATCGGACAAATTCCAGCGACTCCCGCGACGGAACCAAAATCATTTGGGTCAAAAACGGGTCATTCTCAGTGCGCAAAGCTTCCAAAACGCTCTCCAAGTTCACCACCTCGATCTTAATTGCGGCAGTCACGTTCGGCTGCTGCTGCTTAAAACGTTCGACCATTCCCAGCAATTCCTCTTTATTAAAAAACAGCGGAATCACCTCTTGCTGGCCGCGCTGAATCGTCAAATAACCATTTTCCGGGCCGCCTCTGGCCAAAAACAGAGGTACACCGTTAAACTCGTTAACTTGTTGCCCAGTTTGCTGAAGTACAGTTTTAGCCGACTGCACCTGCTGCGGAGCTGGAACGAATGCAAACTGCACTTCCTCTGGCTTGCCTTTATTTGCTTGAGTGATCTGATAAATTTCCCCCAGCGACACGGGCATCACGCGCACCGACGCCGCCAACTGAGGATTTCTCGTTTTCAGTTGATCGACAAAAGCTTGAGCATCTTTCTGGCTGATGAAAATTCCGGCCACGGAAGCATTACCGGTTTGACCCTGACCCTGCTTCGGAACAGAAGCGATTAGGGGCGCACCAGTCGCGTCTGTAATCGTAAATACTGGTACCGGGCGCAATTTTTCCAAAATTTGCGGCTCGGGGATTGCTAGTGCAGACATCTTGCCAATGAGCGGCGGGGCGAGCAGAGTGCTGCCGGCAATCCCCAATATTGCACCCAAACGAACTAATGATTTCATGTTTTTTCCATCAGGAGCGATCCTGAAACACATTAGCGCAAAGACTGGCGTCTTCGCACGATCGGCAAAAACTGCCTCAATCTGTTTTCACTTTGAACAAGTGCCAACGTCAGAAGCAGTTTCTGTCTGAATCTATTATTTAATATTGTGCGATCGGGATGACAGGATTTGAACCTGCGACATCCTGCTCCCAAAGCAGGCGCGCTACCAAGCTGCGCTACATCCCGTTGTGATATTTAGCTATCCTTTAATACTTAACCACAAAACCGCCGGCTTGTCAAGCTTTTTTATTTGAGGTCTTGATGCAGCTACGCCGAAGTTGTCTTCAGGTTGTGCAGTTCGATCGCGCCTTTGGCCTTCGCTGCGGGGATACACCCACAGCCTAACTGACCGCAGCGTAAAGCTCTTCCGAAGTGTTTAGCAGCGTCAATATTGCATTTTCTCAACAAATCAACGCCGATCTGCACCTCTGGCTGGGCTAATCTGGATACCAAAACATACCTTTAATCCCCTCCGGATCGGACATAAAGCCCAAATTTCGGTAAAAATCTACCACTTGAGGGTCAGCAAATAAGGTAATGTTGCTGATATCTTCACTGCGGAGTTTTTTAATGATGTATTTCATCAGTGCCTTGCCCATGCCTTTACCCTGGTAGTCAGGATGAACTACCACATCCCAAAGCGTGGCATTAAAAGCATGGTCTGAAGTCGCTCTGGCGAAACCTACCAGCCGTCGCTGGCTGCCCCGCATCTCCCACATAGAGACGACTAGGAAGCTGTGTACAATAGCTTTTTTGACTTTACGCAGGGGACGGCGGGACCAACCCACTGCATTACAGAGTTCTTCAAGTTCGTAGAGGTCAATGTCCCGATCGCAGCTGAAAAAGATGCGAGCGTTGCCGCTGGCGGGTTTGCGAAACGTTGGGGAAAGCGGATCGCCGGTTCCAACGGCCACATCTTCCTCAAGTTCGGCTGTTTGGGGTACAGAGGCGGACTCCGAACTACTAAATAAGTTTTTCCAAAAACCCATGCAGGCGCGGTTAAGGTAGTAGAAGTTGGACGATGTGAAAGAGAACCCGACAGATAAACCCACTCCGATCGGCGTGGGATGAATTGACGGTAGCCTTTCGAGCAACAGTTTACGGTACACTCATCTTACGCCGAAAACAGCGATTTGTCGTTCAACATTAGAGTCGGCGCTTTTTGGTTCTCCTTTATTTTGGTAGAACTGTGCTGCTGGGCTGTACCCGGACAACCCTCTGTTGAGGTAAAATTTGTTGCCGAACCAGGATAGAGGCCTTTTGAAAGTTGCTTCTTGCGAGTGCCTTTTCATCGCGCCGGAACCCATACACTTGGTGGGAGATATCACTCTCAATGGCGCAACCGCGACATTAAGACCGATACGTTCCCAGACCGATTTGACGGATGCTGTTAGTGAGGAGATGAAGACAATTTAAACTCGGATCGTCAAGTCTAAAATCCCATTGCCATAAGGCATGGGAGAGTCAATACATAGTATATCTCCCGCACCTTCTCCTCAATTATGGCTTCGGGTTTAAAACCATCTACACTAGAACTTCTCAAGCGCTTTAACCGAGCGTTTCCGCAGTTTTACGAGCAATTTGTCAGCAGCGAAATCCAACTGCAAAACCTCAAATTAGCTTACCAACTTTACAAAACTCGGCAAGCAGTCATCGAAATCAGAGCCGAAGGTAACAAAAGTGCCCTGCATTTTGCTTACCGGAACCAATCTTTTTTGCTGAGCGATATTTTTGGAGTGCTCGCGGCTTACGGACTGACGATTCACAGTCTGAGTCTGTACGGTCAAATTTACCCGCCGATGCTGGTATTTATCAAATTGGTAGTATCTCGCGGTGGCAAGGTACTGGCAGATAAAACAGCCGAAAACGTCTGTAGGGCGGTTCGAGAGGCGTTGGCGGGGCATTTTGAGGTGGAAGAGATGTTGGCGGTGGAATTTAATTTAGACGCGGGTTTGGAGGATGTGGCAACTGAATTCTACGTCGATCCGGTTTTCCACTTGCCAGCTCTGCTGATTGAAGCAGATAATCAGCCTGGACTTTTTTACAAAGTTATGTATGCCATCTGGCAAGAGGATTTGTTGGTGGTAAATGCTAATTTGCTGGTTTGGCGGGGACGAACTCGCCTGATTCTCTACTTGTTGGGCCCTAATGAAAGTTTAATTCCTGAGTATCTGGGGCAGAAAATCGCTGAGGGGGTGCGACAAAGATTGCTGGGCGAGCGATTTTAGGGATCGCGCCCCCGATCGCGCGAAACAGAGTTTTCGGTCAAGGGATCGAACTGCTGATACCTCGATTGTTGATTTCGGGATAGGATAAAATTATGGCAATCATCGACATCCTAGGGGTTCGGCACGCTTGCGATTTGACGGCTCCGACTGCAACTTCCCCAGTTCTGGTATTTCTCCACGGCTGGCTGTTAAGCCGCCGTTACTGGCAACCTTTGATCGATCGCTTGGCACCAAACTATCAGTGCCTGACCTACGATTTGCGCGGGTTTGGAGATTCTCAATCCGAGGTTGCCGACAACAGCGAGCCCGGTCGTTGCGAACCGCTAAATTCCTGCTACACTCCCGCAGCTTACGCTCGCGATTTGGAAATTTTACTCGAAAAACTGGATATTTCTGATGCTTGGCTGGTGGGACATTCTTTGGGCGGTACGATCGCTCTTTGGGGAGCCAGCCAATTGTCCGATCGCATTAAAGGTGTCGTCTGCATCAATGCAGGCGGCGGCATCTATCTAAAGGAAGAATTCGAGCGGTTTCGAGCCGTTGGCAAGCAGCTAGTGAAAATGCGTCCCCGCTGGCTGCCTCACTTGCCCTTAGCAGATTTCGTGTTTGCTCGGGATTCTGTGGCAGGCTCGATCGGTCGATCGTGGGGAAAGCAGCGGTTGAGAGATTTCGTAGCGGCCGATCCAGAGGCAGCTTTGGGGGCTTTGTTGGACTCCACCACAGAAGCCGAGATTCACCTTTTGCCCCAAATAGTGTCCCAACTCAAGCAGCCTGTTTATTTTATTGCCGGCACTAAAGACAAAATTATGGAACCAAAATACGTGCTGCATTTGGCTAGCTTTCACTGGATGTTCCAAGGTTGTGGCGAGAATGTGCTTCAGCTTGATTGCGGCCATTTGGCAATGGTCGAACAGCCGGATGCCGTGGCTAATTACCTGCAAAATATTCTTAAGGAACATAATTAGAGGGCATTGGGCAAAGCGAAGTTAGCTTCGGAATGATCTAAACGGAGGACACGGCAGTGCCGTGTCCCTACAATTAATGGGTAGGGACACGGCAGTGTCCTCGGTATCTTCCTTCTTCCTTCTTCCTTAACTAACGCGAACGGGAAGTCCCGCACTCTATCCGTTTACAAGGATGAGTGACGGGATGAAAGCGCAGCCAGAAAACAAATTGAGCGACAGCGAATCAATAGAAGTTGTATATGCTATAATCAGTTTATCAGTATTCTATAATCTTGATAAATGTATAAGGCATACAAATACAGAATCTACCCCACAAGTGAGCAAGAAACCTTGCTTGCAAAGTCTTTTGGCTGTGCGAGATGGTTCTGGAACTACACCTTAAATCTATGCCAAGAAACCTATAAAAATACTGGTAAGGGGCTAACTAGAGGATACATACAAGGCTTACTTCCTGCGCTCAAGAAAGAATATGAATGGCTGAAAGAGCCATATTCTCAATGCTTGCAAGTAGTAGCTTTGAATCTATCCACTGCCTACAAAAACTTCTTTGATAAAAGGGCGATGTTGCCTAAATTCAAATCAAAGCATGGTAGGCAGTCGATTAGTTATCCCCAAAATGTCAAGTGCGATGGTGACAAAATCAATCTGCCTAAGATTGGCTTAGTCCACTGTCAGCGTCATCGTGACTTTGAAGGTGATATCAAAACTGTCACTGTATCGCGCGATCCTGACGGTAAATACTTTGTATCCGTCTTGGTTGATGATGGTAAAGCTAATCGTGAATTAGTGCCAGTGGACAAAGCTATTGGTATTGACGTGGGACTAACCCATTTTGCGATTACCAGTAACGGCTCAAAGTTTGATAATCCCAAATTCTTTGTCAAGCGTCAGCGCAACTTAAAACGCAAACAACAAAAGTTGTCCAAGAAAAAGAAGGGCAGCCAAAACCGTAAAAAGGCAAGATTGGTAGTGGCAAAAGTCCACTCCAAAATTGCCAGATGTCGTGAAGATTTTCTGCACAAACTATCCCGCAAGATCGTAAACGAAAACCAAGTTATTGCAGTAGAAAATCTCAACATTAAGGGCATGGTCAAGAATCATAATCTAGCCAAAGCGATTAGCGATGTTGGCTGGGGTATGTTCTGCACAATGCTTAAATACAAAGCCGAAAGTGAAGGAAAACAATATATCGAGATCGATCGATGGTTTCCTAGCTCTAAGACTTGCCATGTCTGCCTAAATCGAGTTGATAATCTCAGTCTTGATGTCAGGGCATGGACTTGTAAGCATTGTGGTACTCACCATGACCGTGATGTGAATGCGGCGATCAATATTAGAAATGAAGCCTTGCGGATTCTGGCGTTAGGAACTAGCGCTTCTGCCTGTGGAGGGGATGTAAGTCGATCTGGTAAAACTTCGGTTTTGTTGGACGCTATCCCCGTTGAATCAGGAAGCCAGCGCTGTACCGCCTAAGCGGTCAGCATCTGGTAGTTCACCCTAAAATCTGTTATCTTAAATAGATTAAGTCTGCCCGATCGCCCTTTTGGGACAGACGTTTCGATAAATATAGCGGCTCTCAACTCTAAATTCTAATTCTACTTAAATATCTGTGCGCGTTAACCTCACCGATCGGCAACAACACATCCTTTGGGCAACGGTTCGCCACTACATAGCTACAGCGGAACCCGTTGGCTCAAAAGCTTTGGCGGACGAATACAACCTCAGCGTTAGCCCAGCGACAATTCGCAATGCGATGGGGACTCTTGAAAAAGCTGGACTGCTTTATCAGCCTCACACTTCAGCCGGACGAATTCCCTCTGACTCCGGCTACAGAATTTATGTAGACCAGTTGATCCAGCCCTCTGATACGCTGGCTCGTAAGGTAGAACAGGTACTAGATCAGCTTGATTGGTCAGATGGCCGCATGGACGCGGCACTCCGTGGCGCTGCTCAAATTCTGGCAACAATCAGCGGTTACATTGCCATGATCACGATACCGCAAACTAATATGGCTTGTTTGCGACACTTGCAACTGGTACAGCTAGAGCCGGGAAAGGTGATGCTGATCGTGGTGACGGATGCCTACGAAACTCAGTCGGTGTTGGTGCAGTTGCCGAAGGGCGCAGAAGGTAATTTGCCTGATGTGGAAATCGTCGATCGCGAATTGCAGATTTTATCGAATTTTTTGAACAGCAAGTTGCGGGGACGATCGCTCTCGGAACTCTCTACTATAGACTGGAGCGAGTTAGACCGCGACTTTGAATTATACACTGAGTGGATGGAAACCATGCTGGCTGCTTTGAGCAGCCGCCAAAGCAGCAATCCAACCTACACGCGGATTCTGATCTGCGGTTTGGCAGAAGCGCTGCGCTTGCCAGATTTTTCGCAGTTACAGCAAGTTCAAACTCTAGTGCAACTGCTCGAAGAAGAGCAGGAATTGCTTTGGCCTCTGATTTTTGAATCGCCTGAGTTGGATACGCCAGGAAAGCGGGTAACGGTGCGTATTGGTTCGGAAAATTCCTTAGAACCAATTCGCGGCTGTACTCTGATTTCTTCGATTTACCGCCGGGGATCGGTGCCGGTGGGTAGTGTTGGGGTTTTGGGGCCGACGCGGATGGTTTACGAAAATGCGATCGCGGTGGTGGAAGCTGCGGCGGATTATTTGTCG
>JANNOR010000176.1:0-11623 GCA_031399265.1 Cyanobacteria bacterium SOY_34_metabat_3
CGCCGTTCGAAATTCCGTACTTCGTCAAGGCTGATCGCACGCGGGTACAATATTATTTTGGGTAGGGACACGGCACTGCCGTCTCCTCTATATCATTCCGGTTACACCGGAATTGATATTAAATATGAACTTATAACATTACAATTACTATCTAGTGGTTGACATTGAAGCAACTTGCTACCACAATCAACTATCAAGCATACCGAGATGGTGAAATATGAGAAAACTAAAATATTACATAGCCTGTACCGTTGACGGATTTATTGCTCGCAAAGATGGCTCGTTTGATTGTTTTTCGATGGAAGGAGAACATTTTGCTGATTTGTTCGAGTTTTTTCCTGAGACTTTTCCGGCTCACGTTCAAAAGGCTTTAGGAATTTATCCAGAAAATAAGCAGTTTGATACTGTGTTGATGGGACGCAAAACCTATGAAGTAGGGCAAAAAATTGGTGTGACTAATCCTTATCCTACTCTGAAACAGTATGTGTTTTCGCACAGTATGAAAGCAAGTCCCGATCGCAATATTGAACTTGTCTCAGAGAATGCTGTGGGATTGGTGAGGGAATTGAAGCAGGAAACCGGAAAAGATATCTGGCTGTGCGGCGGCAGCGATTTAGCGGCAACTGTTTTTTCAGAGATTGACGAGATGATTGTGAAGTTGAATCCGGTAGTCATTGGATCGGGAATTCCGCTGTTTTCTGGAGCGGTATCACCTACTAATTTGAAATTGTACGATCGCAAAATCTATAGTAACGGTTTCCTGTTGCTGTATTATCGATTGCAGAAATGAGGTGTTTGTACGATCGCCTCAAAGCGTGCAGTGAAATCTGTAGAGGTTCGACTCCTCCATTTTCCGTATTCGATCGGGTATTGTAGAAACGATCGCACTTCGATGAAATCTTCAGCCGAGGCGATCGCCACAAATTTTTTACGAAAACACTTGAATTTTCAGAATAGTTATGTTATGCTAGCTCAGATACGGGAGTATAGCTCAGTTGGTTAGAGCAGGTGACTCTTAATCTCAAGGTCGAAGGTTCAAGTCCTTCTACTCCCATCCCGTTTAATCTTCGATAAATCAAGAGTCTCAGATGTATTAAAACCACTGAGATTTTTGTTTTCCGCTCAAGTTTAGCTCAGTCGTACTTTTGTAAGTAGCTGAATATTTTCACAACCGCTTTTATTAGTAGATAAGATTTGAATCGAGTTATTCTTTCAGATTTTTGTTTTCTGCCGATACTTTCTTAAACTCAGACTTGGCAGAAGCTACCTCAAGTTTTAAGTCGGCTATGTCATCCTCTGCTAGATCGAGTGAATGTTGAGCCTTTAACAACTTTTTTTGCAAAGCATTTACTTCCGCCGTCAACTCTCCGATTCGGCTGTACAGGCGAGGTTGCTCGCTTTTTTCAAAGGATTCTCCGTTGTCTAGTTTGCGAGTCAGAGCCAGCACTTTGTCTGCTAGGACGATCGGCACTCGGATAGTACGGGTTGTCCCATGCTTCCACTTGCCCTCAAAGGGTGTGAGGTTTGCTAAGCTACGGTGATTTACGTTTTTCATGGATTCAACCGTAAGACTGATTTATTACCACCATTTTTACACAAATCCTTTTTACTGTCAAGATTTCATCAGTTGTGTCATGTGATTATGTTTGATGTTTTCCATGATTTTTGAATTTGGGGCGCTCGGATTTTTAGTCTCGCCCGTTGGCGAAGCTCTCGAAGACGATCGCCCAAGCTATCTTTAAATTGATCAATAACCGGAAATGGTGATTTAGCTATGATGGCAAATCTCTCAGTGCGCTCTTATGCGGGCGATCGCGATTTAGAGCCGATCGCCGATTTAATCAATACTTGCGAAGCAGTCAATCGACTCGATGAAGGCATTTCCATCTCGGAATTACAACAAGAATTTAACGTCCCATCCCTAGACAAAGCTCGCGATATCCGCCTTTGGGAAGATGCGGAGGGAAAATTAATCGGTTTTGCTCAGTTGTCGATTCCTGAACCAGGGGAAATAATTGACGGTGCGTTGTGGTTTCGCGTCCACCCCAACGCGCGTGGAGGTGATTTGGAAGCAGCGGCGATCGCCTGGGGTGAAGTGCGGATGCGTGAGGTGTCTACGATACCGGGTGCGCCAGTGAAGCTCAGATCCTCGGCTCGCGCTGAGGATGGCGATCGCATTTCTGTGCTGACAAGTAGCGGTTTCAAGCCCGATCGCTATTTTTTCCGCATGGCGCGATCGCTTTCTGAACCGATCCCAGAACCGCAATTCCCCGAAGGTTTCGCGCTGCGTCAATTCCCCGGCGAAGAAGATGCGGAAGCTTGGGTAGAAATGTTCAACCAGTCTTTTATCGATCACTGGAATCACCACGATTTAACGGTGGATAAATTCAAGTACGATTTAGCTAAACCCGATTACCGAAATGATTTAGATTTGATTGCTGTGGCTGGTGACGGCACTTTTATCGCTTTTTGTTACTGCGAAATTAGTGTCGGTGAGTGCGATCGTACCGGGCGCAATCAAGGCTGGATTGCTTGTCTCGGAACTAGGCGGGGCTTCCGCAAAATCGGATTGGGACGAGCTATGTTGCTGGCCGGTTTGCATCGACTCAAAGCAGCCGGTGTCGAGACTGCTATTCTCGGCGTGGATGCTGAAAATTCCTGCGGTGCGCTGCGACTTTACGAATCAGTCCGCTTTCACAATATTCGCAACAGCATTTCCTATGTTAAGGATGTTTGAGCCATGTTACAGCGGGCGATCGAACGCAAGCCCCCAGAAACCGGGTTTTTTACTGCATCTGCGGGTTACAACCACATATTTTTGTGTAAAAACCCGGTTTCGACGCACCCGCGCGATCGCGAAAAAAAACTTTTGCCGCCCCCTTGACATTTTTGTAGTATAAATGTAGTATTAAGGTAGGGAAAACACAGGACAGACAAAAACCTGCATTTTTCGTACCATTTCTGAACCTTGAAAACTAAATATAGCTCAAAATTTCAAGGAACATCAATTTGAAAGTCTTGTAACAGAGACTGAATTGTCATGTTTTTACTTTACACCAAACTGTTCGGTTACAAACTGACTCCCTCCGAGCCAAAGAATGTACCAAATCAGCCTAATTTCAACGGATTTCATGCGGATGCAGAACAGACAAACTCAGCCAGATTGGAGTCAACCAGAAAGGCTGAGGAAATCCGCAAAATCAAACAAGCTTATCACTTAGAACGGCGCTTCTTTCAGTAAAGATGATCGGATTTCGTGAATCTCTACCGATACTGGTTATTTGCCAGCGTCTCACAAAAAGCCAATTTCAAGAGCAGATAAGCTACCAATCCCAAATCCAAAATTGCTCGCGAGAGGTATCGGTAATGGTTCACATTCGTTTTGAAGGACGTTCCTATGACTTGGCAGAAAATCAACTAGGTATCGTGCCAAAAATGGGCGACAAAGCTATCAAGGAACGTCTGGCCAAGCATTTTGATGTCAAGGGCGATCGCTTCGAGTCTTACGTGCTCGATCGCCGTCCTTCCGGCGACTTAATTGTCCGCCCAGAAGCCGTTTACGGCTAGCAATTCACTTTGATTCCGCGCCCAAATTCGAGAAGCATACATACTTCCAAAATGTCAAAAGCTTTTCATACTTGCGCGGAACAAAAGTTCGATCGGCTATTAGGAGGCGCATCCTAACAAAAGAAGCTTACAAACTGGTAAAGTTCGACTAAACATCGAATCTCAGGTTCGATTCCTGCTCGCCGAAAGGCGCAAAAAAACAAAGCTTCTCTGACTTGTGTGCCTCCAAAACCCGCTATTTTGAGAAAAGTGAAAAAACCCTTCGCGCCCTAACCTAGAAAGCTTACATACTCGCTCTTGGTAGAGCATTTCTTTTTAAAGAAAAGGTTGCAGGTTCAACTCCTGCGTATGAACAACGGCTTTCTTGACTTGCGCGATAGTATTTTTCACGCTCGATCGAAAGGATAATTTAATTATGCAAAATACAACTATAATTTACCGATCGCCTTGCGAGATAGACAGCCTGATTCACGCTTTCCAAGAATGCAGTCTCCCGCGAAGTCAATGGACGCACGCAGCACATTTAACCGTCGGGCTGTGGTATCTGTTTTATGATTCAGAACCGGAAGCAATAAATGCAGTTCGGAATGGGATTAAACGTTACAACTCGGTTCAGGGAATTGAAAGCACAAAAGATAGCGGGTATCACGAAACTCTAACGCTGTTTTGGATGCGAATTGTTCGCGGGTATCTCGCCGAGGAAAGCCGGAATCGCTCGATCGTACATCTGGCTAACGGTTTGATTGCACAGTATGCTTCAGGCACTTTACCATTTCGCTATTACACGCGCGATCGGCTGATGTCTTGGGAAGCTCGAACAAGCTGGGTTGAACCAGATATGAGGGTGTTCTAATTAGAATCAGTTTCCTTGAAATGATTTAAAATAGCAGTTGTTGCCGCGCCCTAACTCGGAGAGCTTACATACAAGCCTATTAAGGTTTCTTAAAAAAAAGCTCCCCAAACTTGCGCGGTGATTATATTTATTCGCAAGCGTGCAACAACTGCTACCCGCTGATTTTGGGATATTCTTCACAATCCAAAATCGCCAATCGAAAATTCAAAATCGAAATGGGAGGTAGCACCAATGAATTTATTAGAGCGTGATTTACGTTTAGAAATGCTCAACAGCCTGCTCACAACTCCTCACCGCCAATTAGAAAAAGTAGCAGAAATCCACAAGTTAATTGTCGAATTAGACCCGATTTTTTACGGTCATTTAGCGGTGTGGTATCAGTGTCAAGGCGACGTGCGCGATCACAAGGAAGTTTTTGTCGGAAATTTGCTAACTTCGGTACTGACAGAACACCGGGACGCCGGGTTTATGATGCTGCAAGAGTTCCCTCCCTACGAGGTTTCGCGGATTGTGGACTTCATGAAGCAGCACCAGAATAAGGTGCCTCGGAGTGCGCGCACTGCTGTCACTCGCTATCTGAAATCGCGGGAAAAGAATGCACAGTTTTTCGATCGCGCCGCCCTCCGCAACCGCAAGGCGATGAAGCATTTGTACGCAACTTTGCACGTCAAGCCGGGCGATCGGGCAAATGCTATTTTATTTAAGGACAATCCGCCGGAAGACTCTCTGGCATTCGTTTTGAAGCGGTTAGCAAAGGCTGCGACACCAGCACAACAAGCGCATTTGATTGTTGAGTACAAGCTGCCGTACACGATCGCAGTTGGTGCGATCGCACAGCTAACACCAACGGTTTTGGTAGCGCTGATCCACTCGATGTCGCCCCAGGAAGTCATCAACAACCTGAAATCGATTCAGTCTCGCGGGGCGATGGAACACCCAGAAGTCAAGCTGTTGATTGATTCTAAGTTGGATGAAGCGGCTTCGTGCGATCGAGTTTCTGCTTACAAAGCAACTGTTGCGGGCGCGGGCGCGAACTTCGACGCAGCCACAACGGCGAAGCTGGAAGCGGTGACAAACGAACAAGTCAAGAAGCGCGGCAAGATTGTTAAAGCGACTGGTTTGTTGATTGACAAGTCGGGAAGCATGGAAAGTGCGATCGAAGTTGGCAAACGTCTGGCTGCTTTGATATCGGGTATTTCCGATGCTGCGCTGTTCGTCTACGCCTTTGACACGATGCCCTATCCAGTGCAAGCAAACGGCACCGAATTGACCGATTGGGAGCGCGCATTCAAGCACATTCGCGCTGGCGGCGGCACAAGTTGCGGTTGCGCGGTGGAAGCAATGCGGATTAAAAAGCAAGTAGTTGAGCAATTCATCATGGTGACAGATGAAGGCGAAAACTCTGCACCTTATTTCGCGGATGCTTATCAGAATTACTGCCGCAGTTTGGGGGTAATTCCTGATGTGGTAATCGTGCGAGTTGGCGCTTGGTGCGAATATGTTCACAAGCAATTGAAGGAGAAACAAGTATCGGTGGAAACCTTTACGTTTGCCGGAGATTACTACTCGCTGCCGAATTTAGTGCCAATGTTGAGCCGTCCTTCGCGGCTGGAGTTGTTGATGGAAATTATGGATGTGGCGCTGCCAGTCAGGGATGATAAATGATATAATCGGGCATGGCTCGTCAGTTAAACTGGCGAGCCATGCTCGTAAATTTAGTGGGAGTTAAAATTGTATGGTAAATGAGATTACATACACTGATGCTGAAGCAAATTTAGAAAATCTCTGCGATCGCGCTGTTGAAACTGGGGAACTAATAGTTATTAATAGGCCTAACGGTAAAAATGCGATTTTGATTTCTAAGGCAGAATTAGAAAGTTTGCTAGAAACTCTTTATTTGTTGCGATCGCCCGTTAATGCAACTCGTTTGCTGACAGCATTAAAGAGAGCTAAAGCAAGAGTGGTTCAACCTCAGACACTCGATGAAATTAACCAAAAATTTGGGCTTGGTGAAGAGGACGATAGTGACAATGAAGTAGCGATCGCTAGTGACTGCTTACAAACCGATCGCGATCGACAACTGCTAGACAGTATCAATGATGCTTATGCAGATAAACTAGATCCGTCAGAGCCAGCCATGCTAGAACGAATGCGTCAGCATCAGCGACAATTCATCGAAACAGAATGATAATTTGTCAGGGAGATATTTACTGGTTCTCGCAGGATTAGCACTTGTGACGAAACCCAAGGAAATAGATTCAAGCGAGCAAAAGGAGAATTTAAATTTTATTTTTGCCACTTTTTCCCTATTTTAAATCATTCTCTAGTTTGCTCGATAATTTCCCGTAATTCTGGATTAGCGATTGATGACACTAATTCTGAATCCGCAGCAGCTAAAGCGGCGCGCAAATTTTCCGAAGTGAGTGCAGGATATTTCTCTAACACTTGTTTTTCTGTCCATCCGCCAGCAAACAGCCCTAACAAAAATTCTACAGATAATTGAGTTTTTTTCACTTCGGGTTTACCTGCTGAAGTTTTCTGGTTTGGATGAATGAGCTTTCGCCAGTCCATTGTTTTACTTAAACGATTTGAGAAGATTTCGCCGATTATACTGCATTTGGGTACAGTAGAAACACGGAGGTTGTTGGGTGACTCTGTTACAGTGCCACCGCAGGTCATACCGTTTGAGATTTTAAATTATCAAATGGGGAACCACTTATGAATTAAGGGTTTGGAGTTCTGCGCTAGAGCCGCATTTTTTTTTTAAATGGTGTCATTTCCCGATTTTGCGGTTAAATTGTTATGACGATCGCACTACACCACTTTCTTATAGACTAGACTGGTGGGGTAACGACGGGGCGATCCTCTGCGAGGGCTTCGCCAACGAACTTTTTGCTTTTATCCGTTTCAATGCCAAAGCCCGTTAGCGAAGCCCTCGAAGAGGATCGCGCTAAATCTCAAAACCGTGCAACCCACAATACAACTACTTTAACTTCTTAAAACTATGGGAAAAAAGTCGAAAGTCCAAAAATCCCAGGTCAAAAAATCCAGTTTGCTCAGCCAGCGACTGCAAGAAGCTCTCGATCGAGGCAGTAAAGTTTGGATTAAAACAAATAATAGCAGTTTCGGCGGCATCCCGATTAATTTGTTCGGGGAGTTTGCCGAAATTTTGGTAATAGTTCCCCCTAACGAACAGGCAGAAAATACCGATGCTTACGGACAAGTTACGTGGCTGATTCGACTCTCTGATATTATTGCACTCGCCTATCCTACTGAATACTGGTCTAAAGATAGATTAGAAAGTTTGCTGCCGCCTGATGCAGTTACTTCCGAAGTAGGAGATTAACTGGGTAAGGTGCGCAATGCGTACCCTACATTTAGCCGAATTGTATTTAGTAAGGTGCGCAATGCGCACCCTACTTCTAGTGTTTTTTAACCTGTGTTACGAGGAAGAATCTACACTTCTCAGACTGATTTTTATCAGTTCAATTACTTGTTGCAAGCTGAAAGCTGAACTTTACAGTTGCCGCCATCTAGTTCGCTGCAACCAGCAAGAGCTTCAGCTTCTGCTGCTGATTTATCATCACCCCAGCCCGCACCTGCTCCTCCTTTCCCAACGGCGATCGCTCCGCAATTATTGGTATTAGAAGTCAGCGCTTCGCAATCGTTAGCACCTCCGCTTTCTTTATTGCAGGCGGCTACTGCTGCGTTTAGTGCTTCTTTTTCTGTAGCATGATCCCAACTAATACCAGTAGCGTCAGAAGTCGGAGAATAAGCAGTGGCTCCATGAGTGTTCTGAGCATTAGCTGCTTGAGTATATCCCAAGATAGGAAGTGTCAAAACTGTCACTAAAACTAACTTGGGAAAAAGATTTTTTAGCATATTTAGTTGATATTTTTACAATGTTTAAGTTAGATACTTGCTCAATATTATCTTAGGATATTTATTGATGTCAACATTATTTAGTAAATATTTATAATCGTTTAATTGAACATCAGGTTCTGTAAAAACAAGTAATATTACGGAGGTAAATCCAGTGCCAGATATCCGCAAAATCCTCAGCCAACTTGCAGCCCTAGAAGCGGAGTTACTCAATACCCAATTTCTGGCTCCCTGCGTGCGGGGGGGAAGGGTGCGGATTAGAGTAGGATCGATGGTTTATACTTTTCAACCGCAGCCGCAGAACTTTGAAGGATGGGCTGTTTTTGGACCAGTAAATGAGAAAATTGCTGCTGTAGTTGATGAGCCGAATTTGCCGCAAATGGCAGAATATTTGCAACTGCTCGTACCCGTTCGCTTGCAGTTAATTTGCGCGCTGCAAGGGCAAACTTGGCTGGCTTATCCGGTTAACGAGTCTGATGCTAAACAGCGCATTAGTCTTGCTAAACCCGCAGCAGTTCATTTAGTGACTGAAGGCTCGCAGTTCGAGCAGATTGTGGCACGGTGGGACGGTCATTGTTTGTGGTTTGAAGAGATTGACAGGCGCGCCGATCCGCTGCTGTCAGAGCAGTTAACAAGAGCTTTGAAAAAGTTGATTTTGCCTGAAGAAGTTCGCTTTAAAGGGATGACGCCGGAAATGCGAACTGTTTACGAGTTGGTGTCGCGAAATATGAAAGATTTCGATCCGAAAGTACGGGATGAACGGCGCTTGCGGCGGGCGCTGAAAACGGGCGGCGGTGAATTGCGGGGTTTTGGCGATCGCCAAGATTATTGGCTGGTTGAATGGACTAGCGGGAGTGGTGAACATCACACTTCGGCGATCGCCAAAAATGACCTAACAGTTATGAGTGCGGGGATTTGTCTCAGCGGAGATGACATGAAATTCGATTTGCAGTCGTTAGTTGGAGTAGTCGAAGATAGATAATGGGAATTGGGCATAGGGCATAGGGCATAGGGCATAGTTTTCTAATAATAGACATATCCCAAAAAGACTGTCAAGAACAGACAGGATGCCTGTTCCACAATAATTATGCCAGAAGTCTAATAAATAACAAAAAAAATAACCAATTCCCAATTCCCAATTCCCAATTCCCAATTCCCAATTACCAATTCCCAATTCCCCATTCCCAATTCCCAATTACTATGAGTATATTTTTTCACGAACAACTTTACAGAAGTGCCGCAGTGATGTCCGCGATCGAAAACTTCCCGGTAACAGTGTGCGGTGCGGGCGCTTTGGGTGCGAATATTGTAGAAAGTCTGGCGCGATCGGGCTTTTGTCAGTTAAAAGTCATCGATCGCGATCGCATCGAAGAGCGCAACCTGTCCACTCAACCTTACTATCGATCGGACATCGGCGCATTCAAAGCCAAAATTCTCGCCAACAACCTGTACCGCGCCTTGGGAGTCAGCGTTGACGCGCACTCAAAAGAATTGACACCCGCAAATGCCGATCGGCTGCTTGCCAACAGCGCCACAGTCATCGATACTTTTGATAACAGCGTCGGGCGACAATCGGTCAAGGAATACTGTACAGGTGTCTCGATTCCCTGCGTACACGTCGGATTAGCTGCGGATTACTCCGAAATAATTTGGAACCAACACTATCAAGTTCCGACCGCGGCGAATGATGACGTTTGTGATTACCCGCTGGCGAGAAACTTGGTGATGCTGACAGTTTCTGTTGCTTGCGAAGTAATTGTTCGCTTTGCAGCTACCAAAGAACAACAAAATTTAACTTGCACGATCGGAGATTTTGCTGTAAAGCCACTTATATTGTAGAATGTCGGTTGACTGTTGCCAGAAACCCGGTCGATCGAGATTGGATACCTCCATCCCAGAAACCCGGTTTCTCACTCTCAAACAATCGTCAAAATCGCAGAAAACGCTTGAGAAAATTAACAGGGAAAGTATGGTTGGATCGCAGACTTTTTATTATTTACTAGCAGTTCTTGGCTTATTAGTTTTGACTGGCGCAAATGCAGCAAACTATACAGCGGGCAGCGCAATTTGCCCCACTAATGATTGCCACGAACCAGAAGTCAGACACCACAAAAGGATTTTAAAACACGGATCGAAAGGGGAAGATGTGAGGAAGCTCCAAAAATTGCTGAACGCGCGGGGTTTGTGTCCGCAGCCGATCGTACTTGACGGCGTTTTCGGCCCGACAACCCTCGATGCAGTGAAGAAGTTTCAGCGCCAAGCTCACCTTCCTGCAGACGGAATTGTCGGAGGCAAAACTTGGGACAGACTGTTTGCTAGTTCCTGAATTTAAGTACCGGACAACAATAGTTCCTAAGTTATCGCTGCTAATCATGAATCGCTGGGGTTTGTAGTTGTACAGAAATCGTATTTTCTGCAACTACAGACACAGAAGCTGCAATCACAAATCAATCGCACGCTAGATTCCCAATGAATGAAGTTTTAGATTTTTGGTTTGGTCGATCGAACTCTCCTGAGTTTGGCAAAGTTCAAAAGAAGTGGTTTGAAAAGGACGAGGATTTTGACGCTCAAGTGCGATCGGGCTTTCTGCCGCAATACGAACTAGCAGCCTCCGGTAAACTGGATAGTTGGCAAGAATCCCCGGACAACTGCCTAGCGCTAATCATACTGCTCGATCAACTTGGGCGCAATATGTTTCGCGGAACTCCTCAAGCCTTCGCTACAGACAGCAAAGCCTTAGCCGCCGCCGAATACGCTGTTAACAATAACTTCGATCGCGAATTGTTGACTGTACAAAAATGGTTTATTTATCTACCTTTTGAACACAGCGAAAACTTAGAACACCAGCAAAAATCAGTCAAATTATTTAGCAGACTTCAGGGCGAACCTGACAGCCAATCAGTCATTGACTACGCCATTCGGCATTTAGAAATTATCGAGCGTTTTGGCAGATTTCCGCACCGCAATCAGATTCTCGGACGCGAAACAACTCTAGAAGAAGCCGAGTTTCTAAAACTGCCCGGTTCAGGGTTTTAAAGTTAGACATGATAGAGGAGACGGCAGTGCCGTGTCCCTACCAAAAATAACATTGTAGGGACACGGCAGTGCCTATTAGTGTCAACAAACAGGTCAAACGCAGTCACAGAATGCTGTTTGACGATTAAACTTAGATCCCCCCTAGCCCCCCTTAATAAGCAGGGTGGATTAATTGTCAGAGAGGAATGTAGGATAGAAGAGGTAATCAAGTCTACCCGGACAGGGTAGACTATCCCTGCTGTAATGAATTAACCATGAATTTAATTGAAGCAATTAAATCTCTTC
>JANNOR010000195.1:0-12727 GCA_031399265.1 Cyanobacteria bacterium SOY_34_metabat_3
AGTTTCAAACTCGCTGACTTCTTGAGCGAAGTCGTCGTCCAACTCCGGCAATTCTTTTTCCTTAAGTTCTTTGAGAGTAATTGTAAAGACTGCCGGTTTTCCCGCTAATTCTTCACTGCTGTACTCATCCGGGAACTGCACGGAAACTTCTCTTGTTTCTCCCGGATTCATCCCGATCATGCCTTGGATAAAGCCCGGTACAAACTGATTTTCCGATAATTCTACTTGAAAATCTTCTGCTTGACCGCCGGGAATTTCTGCGGGTGTTTCGCCTTCGGCTGCTAAGGCAAATTTGCCGGAGAAATCAACCAAAGCCATATCTCCCAGTTGAGCCGGCCGGCCTTCTACGGGGATTAAAGCAGCTTTGTCCGATCGATATTTTGCCAATACCTCATCCACCTGAGCCTCATCGTACTTAGCTTCTTCTGCTTGAAGCTGCAAACCGGTGTACTGCCCCATTTTGACTTCTGGTTTTACGTCAACCTTAGCTGTAAAAGTCAAAGTCTGTTCTGGGTCGAACTTAGCTAGTAACTCATCAAACTCGATCGCCAGTTCAAAACTGCCAATTGCCTGAATTTTTTCTTGTTCGAGGGCTTTTTGGAGAGAATCATTAATCAAATTTTCCAAAGCCGTCGCCTTCAAGCGAGTCTGGCCCAGGCGCTGTAGCAAAACTTGGCGGGGAACTTTGCCTTTGCGGAACCCAGGAATATTGACCTCGCGAGCAAACTGTTTAATTACTTGCTCGTAGGCTTGTTTTGACTTTTCTGATGGCACTTCGATTTCCAGACCAATTTGGCTAGCTGGAAGTTTTTCCTGGGTTACTTTCATCGGCTTTTTTTGATATTTAACAATTTTCTAATAAAATACATACAAATCTGACTTTGCCTGCATTTTAAGTTTGTACACTTTGGCTTGTAGTGGCACGACTACAGGCACCTCTACCGGATGAGACTGTAAGTCATGTCCGGGGACTTTTTTGGCTTTTGCCAAATAGTTTTAGTTTGAGGATACTAGCTTTTGCTGCTAGGAAAGTGGAGGTTAAGTCCACCAATTGCCGATGCACCATAGCACATATCGCCCTCAGATGTCAATTTTTCGGCAGTCAGTCAAGGTCAAAGGATGCGACTGCTGGCAGAAGGATGTGGATTGGCGCGGGGCGATCCAATAGCTGCAAGCTTTCCTTCGGATCGCTTCGCTAACGCTAACGGCGAAAGATGCTAATGTAAGACTGGTGACGATCCACATCCTTCTGACTCGTCCGATCGACCGTTCTGGTTAGCTCCACCCTGGCCATCCTCTCATGCTGCTGATGCCGCCTAACATTAATTAAGTTTGATATTGACTATTTCGGTTATTTTATTTTTAGATTTCGATCGTTTAGACTTTAATTTGTGGAGGAAAGTAATTTGTCTCAATCCTATCGAGTTGCCATTTTAGGAGCGACCGGCGCAGTCGGTGCCGAGCTGCTAGAACTCTTGCACAGCCGCAGTTTTCCGGTAGCTCACTTGAAGCTGCTGGCTTCGGAGCGTTCTGCGGGTTCAAAATTGCCGTTTGGGGGCGAAATGCTGCCAGTGGAAGCGGTGTGCGAGCGATCGTTTGATAATGTAGATTTAGTGCTCGCCTCAGCCGGCGGCTCTATTTCCAAATTTTGGGCTCCGAAAGCAGTAGCAGCCGGGGCAGTGGTAATTGACAATTCCAGCGCTTTTCGCATGGATGCGGCGGTACCGCTAGTGGTTCCCGAAGTCAATCCCCAAGCGGCTGCATCTCACCGAGGTATCATCGCCAATCCCAACTGCACCACGATTTTGATGGCAGTTGCCGTTTGGCCGCTTCACAAAGTTAGGCCAGTAAAGCGCATAGTTGTGGCGACGTACCAGTCAGCTAGCGGCGCGGGCGCGAGGGCGATGGAGGAAATGAAAGATCAAGCAAGAGCGATTTTGCAGGGGGAAACGCCCAAAACAGAGATATTTCCCTACCCCTTAGCTTTTAATTTGTTTCCGCACAATACGCCGATTAACGATTTGGGGTATTGTGAGGAAGAGATGAAAATGGTCAACGAAACTCGGAAGATATTTGGGAGCGAGGAAATCAGAATTTCGGCAACTTGCGTTCGGGTTCCCGTACTGCGCGCCCATTCCGAAGCGATTAACCTGGAGTTTGCAGAGCCTTTTAGCCCGATCGAGGCCAGGGAAATCTTAAAACAGGCGAGCGGGGTTAAGCTGGTAGAAGACTGGCAAGCTAATTATTTTCCGATGCCCGCAGAGGCCAGCGGTAAAGATGAAGTGTTAGTCGGTAGGATTCGCCAAGATATTTCTCACCCCTGCGGGTTGGAGATGTGGCTGTGCGGCGATCAGATTCGCAAAGGGGCAGCTTTAAATGCGGTGCAGATAGCCGAGTTGCTCGCCGTCAAAGATTTGCTGCGAATCACAGCAGCGGCGGCTTCTAATTAGCAGGCGCAAGCCAGCCGGGAAATTGAAAGTGCGGATTTTAGATTGAGCTTCCATCTGAAATCAAAAATTTAAAATCAAAAACCAACAGTCTAAAATCGGAGAAAGTGTGGTAAAGTTTGGACGGGTTCTGACTGCAATGATTACGCCGTTTAAGGAAGACGGCAGCGTTAATTATGCCGTAGCAGAACAATTGGCAGTTCATTTAGCCGATCGCGGTACTGATAGCTTAGTAGTGTGCGGAACTACGGGCGAATCCCCCACTATGACCTGGGATGAAGAGTACCAATTATTTCAGGTGGTGCAAAAGGCAGTAGCCGGCAAAGCCTTGGTAATAGCAGGAGCCGGATCGAATTCAACTTCAGAAGCAGTCGCAGCTACCCAAAAAGCAGCTAAACTAGGGTTAGATGGTTGCTTGCAGGTGGTTCCTTATTACAACAAGCCGCCACAAGAAGGTTTGTACAATCATTTTCGGGCGATCGCGCAATCTACTCCAGAATTGCCTATAATGTTATATAACATCCCCGGTCGTACTGGCCAAAATATGTTGCCGGAGACGGTGGCTCGATTGGCAGAAATACCCAATATAGTAGCCGTAAAAGAAGCAAGTGGCAACTTGGATCAAGCCAGCCAAATTCGATGCTTGACACCCCCTGAATTTGCCATCTATTCTGGAGATGATTCCCTAACTTTGCCAATGCTGGCGGTAGGAGGATCTGGCGTAGTTAGTGTAGCCAGCCATCTGGTAGGAGAACAACTGCAACAGATGATCGCAGCTTTCGAGTCCGGTCAAGTTCAAGTCGCTACCCAGATTCACTTGCAACTTTTTGACTTGTTTAAAGCTCTATTTCTCACCACAAATCCCATTCCCGTGAAGACAGCTCTCAAACTTCAAGGCTGGGATGTAGGTTCCACCCGTCCGCCCCTGTGCGATCCGCCCGTTGAGGTAACTCAAAAGTTAAAGGACGTACTGAGTCAACTAGCCCTGGTATTAGCTAGCTAGACTAGATAGGCGAGAACGAGTTTTGTGAAAACTAAATATTGGTTGTTATCAGTCATTGGTCATCAGTCATTAGTCATTAGCTATGAGTTATTAGCTGAAAGCTAAGGATTGCCGATCGAGGATAGGAGACAACTGACTGTACGGGAGAGTAAAACCCGTAGGGAATTTTTCCAGAAATATCTGGGAAAAAATCGCCCGCTAACGAACAGAAGACGACAGACGACAGACGACAGACAAATAACAAAATAACTAACAAAGGATACGCATGATCAAAAATACAACTGCACAAGTTCTAAAAGTTATTCCCCTCGGCGGACTTCACGAAATCGGTAAAAACACTTGCGTGTTTGAGTACGGCGACGAAATAATTCTTTTAGATGCAGGTTTAGCCTTCCCGACAGATGGAATGCACGGTGTAAATATTGTCCTCCCAGACATGACTTACCTGCGGGAAAACAGCCACAAAATTCAAGGTATGATCGTCACTCACGGTCACGAAGACCACATCGGCGGCATCCCTTATCACCTCAAACAATTTGAAATTCCGGTGATTTACGGCCCGCGTTTGGCGATGGCTTTGCTAGCCGGAAAATTGGAAGAAGCCGGAGTATCTCACCGCACCGAATTGAGGACTGTTCGGCCGCGCGATACGGTAAGAATTGGCAAGCATTTCTTAGTCGAATATATTCGCAACACTCACTCGATGGCCGACAGTTTCACGGTGGCAATTCACACTCCCGTAGGGATTATAATCCACACCGGAGATTTTAAAATTGACCACACTCCTGTAGACGGCGAGCATTTTGACTTGCAAAAACTGGCGGAGTACGGCGAAAAAGGCGTATTGTGCTTGATTAGCGATTCTACTAACTCCGAAGTTCCTGGTTTTACGGCTTCAGAACGTTCTGTTGCTCCGAATTTAGACAGAATTATCGCTCAAGCAACAGGAAGAGTGCTGCTGACGACTTTTGCTTCGTCGGTACACCGATTGCAGATTGTTTTGGACTTGGCTAAGAAAAACAATCGGTTTGTGGGAGTGGTTGGTCGATCGATGTTGAACGTCATCGCTCACTGTCGCAATCTCGGCTACATCAAATGCGAAGATAGTCTTTTCAAACCTTTGAAAGAAATCCGCAATTTAGCTGAAGACAAGGTTTTGATTTTGACTACTGGTTCCCAGGGCGAACCGATGGCGGCGATGACTCGTATTGCGAATGGCGAACATCACGAACTGAAAATCAGAAAGGGCGATACAGTCATTTTCTCAGCTAATCCGATTCCAGGAAATACGATCTCCGTGGTAAACACGATCGACAAATTGATGATGCTGGGCGCAAACGTGATTTACGGGCGCGATAAAGGCATTCACGTTTCGGGACATGGTTGTCAAGAAGACCAAAAGTTAATGATTAACATGACTCGTCCCAAGTTCTTCTTGCCGGTGCACGGTGAACACCGGATGCTGGTTCAGCACTCGAAGACTGCTCAAAGCATGGGCATTCCCGCGAGCAATATGGTGATCATTGACAACGGTGATGTTGTAGAACTGACTGAAAATACGATGCGACTGGGTACTAAAGTGCCTTCAGGAATTGAATTAGTTGACTCTTCGCGATCGGGCGTAGTCAAAGCGAGTGTCCTCAAGGAACGCCAGCAGTTAGCCGGAGATGGCGCTGTAACGGTAGCGGCGGCTTTGAATTGGGAAGGCAAATTAGTTGCTAAACCAGAAGTCCACTTGAAAGGTGTAGTCACCTCAGCCGATCGCGACGAAGTGATCGGACTGATCAATGAAACCATTGAAACTGTTTTGAACGATCGCTGGTCAGAATTTATTCTACCTGCTACTGCCACTGACCAACTTAATGTTGACTGGATCGGAGTTCAAACCCAAATAGAAAAAGCCATTGGGCGAGTGCTGCGCCGACAACTGCAAAGCAATCCGATGCTGGTATTCCTGATGCAAATTCCTGAAGAAGCAGTGCGATTGGAAGTTGCGCCAAGAGCTCAGCTTTCTATTGAAGCACCTAAGCTAGCATCATCATCGTCATCACCATCATTGCCAGTACCAGTACCAGTACCAGCTAATGCAGTAACAGGCCGCCGTCGTCCTCGGACTGCTGCAAAAGTAGCTTCCGTCGTCTCCTAGTTGCGATCGTCCTTTGCAACGGCAGATGTAGGCAAATAAACACAAATGAACGCAGATATATTTAACAACTATCTGCGTTCATCTGCGTCTATCTGTTTATATCTGCCGTTCAAAAAACAATAAATAAACGCCAATGAACGCAGATATATTAAATAACTATCTGCGTTCATCTGCGTTTATCTACTTAGATCTGCGGTTACAAATCAACCACCGGCAACCGCCGGCACAATACTCACTTCATCACCATCTTGGAGGGCTGTTTTTGACCCGTCCAAAAAGCGGATATCTTCGCTGTTGACGTAGAAGTTGAGAAATCTGCGGGGTTCTCCCTTCTCATCGCACAGGCTTTTTTTGATTCCGGGACAATTTGTTTCGAGGGATTCAATCAATTCGTAAATGTTGGCACCGCCGCATTCGATCGTGGCTTGATTGTTGGTGAATTTTTGCAGTGGTGTGGGAATTAAAACTTTAACAGTCATTTTTTTAGTCCTTAGTCCTTAGTCCTTAGTCCGTAGTCCGTAGTCCGTAGTCCGTAGTCCGTAGTCCGTAGTCCGCAGCTTGATAACTAATGACCAATGACTGCTGACTAATGACCAATAACTATTAAACAGAAGCTGGTTGCCATTCTAAACGTTCGAGGGTGCGGGCACGTTCTAGGGCGCGATCGAACGCTTCTATTTTTGGTTCCAGGGTGATGGGCTCGCCGATGTAGCCTTGGACTGCTTCCTGAGTCTTCAAGCCGTTGCCGGTGATGTAGACGACGGTGGTTTCGTCGGGGTTGATTTTACCTGCTTCTACGAGTTTTTTCAAGACTGCGATCGTTGTGCCACCTGCGGTTTCGGTGAAGATACCTTCGGTTTCTGCTAGCAGTTTCATGCCTTCGATGATTTCGGTGTCGCTGACGGATTCGATGTTGCCGCCTGTTTTGCGGGCGACTTCGAGGGCGTACATACCGTCTGCTGGATTGCCGATCGCGATCGACTTAGCAATTGTATTCGGTTTCACCGGTGTCACGAAATCACGGCCTTCGCGGAATGCTTGGGCGATGGGAGAACAGCCGTCAGCTTGAGCGCCGCTGAACCGTACTTCTTTGTCATCTACTAAGCCGACTTCGACGAATTCTTTAAAGCCTTTGTAAATCTTTGTGAACAAGGAGCCGGAAGCGAGGGGAGCGACGATGTGGTCGGGCAATTTCCAGCCTAGTTGTTCGGCGACTTCGTAGCCGAGGGTTTTTGAGCCTTCAGAATAGTAGGGACGCAAGTTGATGTTGACAAATCCCCAGCCGTGTGTATTGGCGACTTCGCAGCAGAGGCGGTTAACTTGGTCGTAGTTGCCGTGAACTGACATCACAGTTGGATTGTAAATCAGGGTGCCGAGGACTTTGCCTGCTTCTAAGTCTGAAGGGATGAAGACTACGCAGTCGAGGCCGGCGTGGGCGGCGATCGCCGCTGTAGAGTTAGCTAAGTTGCCAGTGCTGGCACAGGATACTGTTGTGAAACCCAATTCTCTCGCTCTGCTGAGGGCGACTGATACCACTCTGTCTTTAAAGCTCAGAGTGGGCATATTGACGGCATCATTTTTGATGTAAAGATTTTTGAGACCGAGGCGGCGCGCCAAGCGGTGGGATTTTAGTAAAGGAGTCATCCCGGTGCCGACATCGATGACGTTATCTGTAGCGACTGGTAAAAATTCGCGGTAGCGCCAAATCGAGTTGGGGCCGGCTTCGATGGTTTGTCTGGTAACGGTGCGGCGGATAGCTTCGTAGTCGTACTTGACTTCTAGCGGGCCAAAACAGCAATCGCAGACGTGTTTGGCAAGGAGTTCGTACTCTTCACCGCATTCTTTGCACTTAAGGGCTGTGAAGGTAGCTGCTGTGGATTGTGTTCTGGTCGCCTGGGTCATAGCTCAACTCTCTAGTTTTGCGATGTTTTCTAATTCTTAGGAAAGATTAGCACGGTCAAAATAAGGCGTCAACCATACCCGACTTTTTTAGTCGGGATTGATTTCGACGCCGTATGCAGTCCCGAATTGCTGGGAGTTCGATCGCTCTCAATCTCCTTCTGGAAATCGTTTCCAGGCTCTGCCGCAAAATGCCAAACGAGAGCAAAAACCTCTCAATTAACCGAACTCAAGAAGAATTTGCTGGTAAAACTTATTTCAAAACTTTATAAAGTTTTTTTTTGCTTGGTAGATCGCAACTATCGATCGGCACTCTTGACACCGCTTCTACAACTCACAACTTAGCGGGCTCGCGCCTGGAGGCGCTTATTCCCGGTTTCTACGAGATTTTGCGAATAGTAACGAGAAATATCGGAAGAAACCGGGTTTCTGAGGTCAGCGGGCGCGATCGAACTAAACGAAACTATTCTCCCGATCCGCCGCTCACGGGGGGGATGAGTACAACTTCGTCGCCGTCAGTAAGGATGGTGTCAGGGGAGACGAATTCTAGGTTGAGCCCGAAGCGGGTGCGCGAGCGCCACTGTTCTAATTGAGGATATTGGGCGATCGAACTTTCGAGAACTTGAGACACTGGGGTTAGAAGTGGAAATTCTAGTGTAAGTTCCGAAACGCCGTAGGCTTCACTGAAGGCGGCGAATAGTTTAACGGTGACGGTAATCGAAGAGTTAGACACGGCTGTTTTGGGCGATCGATATTTTGGCAATGATTAACTAAACCATACAATTAATTGGGAATTAGGCGCGCTCCCGACTTAGAATTGAAATCGGCAATCTCTAGTTAAGTTTTACCTCATGGGGCAAAACTCAACTAGAGATTGCAGCAGAAAGTCCGAACAGCATTGTATGTCGATCGTTCTCACCAACCAGGCGTTACAAGTAGTTGGCATCCACTTAGATGCAGCTCGGTAATGTCTAGTTTGCTGCTGTGCGAGGCTACTGCAAAAGTATTTTTTGATGATGCGGTATAGATACTTTACGGTAATTGTGGGAGAGTACAAAAACATCGCATTAAATTTAGCGAGCAACAACGCAGACAATGCCCTGCCAACTCGCTGCTTCCCGACTAAAAATCCGGTTATCCAGTGTAGTTGAGAATGCCAAAAGCTTAACAGAGCGAAGCCTGCGTGCCGTTCTATCTAAGAATAATAGTGAAATTAACGCGAACCAGATATTTATGGCAAATAACGATTTCAAGGTGCTTCAAATTATTGAAGCTAAAGGCTGGTATGCCTTTGGCAGTACGAAGCAAAGCCAGCACGTTGAGAGGTGGGTAAGACCTGTGGTGTGTTGGGTTTTAATAGAAGATAAAAAAAAGCGGCGGATTGTGACTGCTACCGCTAGCTATCAGATCGAGATTGATGACAAAGAAGTCGAGTTTTTTGCCCACGAAAGCGAAATTCAAGATATCGAGAGTCTCCCGAAGTCAGTGTCGGTCTCGGAATTTCTCAAAACAGAAGATTGAGGGAGAGAGAGAAAGACATTGTTTAACTTGTTATTAATTATTCCTTAGTAATTTCTTAAACTTGCTATTGGATTTTAGTTCAATAACAAGGGAGAGTGTCCGAGTGTCCGAGGGGAGAATTGGGAAAATCTTCCCTCTTCCCTCTTCCTTCTTCCTCATAAAAAATAAAGAGGCCGGAAGATTGCGGGCAATGCCAACACGCTTCCGACCTTGCTGAATAACAGGGTATGCATATGTTTTTACAGTATGGCAGTCAGGCTTTCTAGATAGCAAGAGGACTATTGCAATCACCCACTTTTGCTCTCTGGGTATGTTTGCAAGGTTCATACCATTTTAGACAAAAATTTGAAATTTGAGAGCGGGCGATTGTTACAGGTTAAGGATTATAGCTGTTTATCTGTAGCGGGTGCTACCAAAAATCATTGCATTCGCGGTCGATCGCCCATTTAGCCTAAATCCTTTGCAATCAAGGCCGCTGGGTTCGTAGGCGTAAGCCGGGGCGTAGCCATCGACCGCGAATACAACTGCTGGGACTTCAAACCGCATTAACCACAGGTTCAAGCCTCTGCTGCCGCATCCGCCGCCCCAGCAGGGTCATCCGCACGCCGCCCGCCGGCCCGAGAGTCACTCCTCTGCGTTTGGCTTGTACAGGCTTTTTCTCGGCCAATACTAGGTCAAAATTCCGCAAAATCCTCGCCAGCACCAGTTTCATCTCCAACTGCGCCAGCGCTAAGCCGATACAGCGGCGGCTACCGCCTCCAAACGGCAAATATTCGTAAGGCGAGAATTGTCTCTCCAAAAACCGTTCCGGTTTAAATTGCAGCGGTTCTGGATACAAATCCTCCCGCCTGTGAGTCAAATAAATTGAGCCGAAAACCACCGTACCCGGTTCGAGTTGATGTCCCAGTAGTTCCACGGGCGATCGTACCACTCGCGGAAATGTCAGCATTCCTACCGGGTAAATTCGCAGCGTCTCTTGGCAAACTGCACTCAGGTAAGGCAAGCGGGAAAGCTCCATCGGGTCGGGATTTTCGCCCAAACCGTCCAATTCTTGCAGCAGCTTTTGGCGGACTCTTGGCAAACTGTGAATCCAGTAAAATGCCCAAGCTAGGGCCGTTGCTGTGGTTTCGTGGCCGGCAAACAGCAGCGTCATCAATTCGTCGCGCAATTCTTGATTCGTCATCGGTTCCCCGTTTTCGTCCCGCGCGGCCATCATTAAGCTGAGAATGTCGGTGCGGTTGGCGTCTGGTTGCATTCTGCGATCGGCAATTTCCGCGTCCATCAGTTCCTGAATTTTCCGCTGCTGCTGTTTCATTCGCCCCCAAGGACTCCAAGCACCCCAATCTTGCTGCATCCAGGGCAGAAATAGCATACTCGATCGCACAGGAGAGCCGATCGTATCGATAATTGCACCCAGCAGCGGGGACAGTTGCTGCAATCGCGGCCCCTCATCCAGTCCAAACACAGCTTGCAAGATTACGCGCATGGTGATTTCTTGCATGGCGGTGCGGGCGACAAAAGGTCGATCAACCGTCCACTTGCTAGCGACATCATCCGCGATATCGCAAATTTGCTGGCTGTAATTCCGCATCCGTTCCCCGTGAAAGGGCGGCATCAATAATTGGCGATCGCGTTTGTGCTTTTCTCCAGACAGCACAATCATCGATTGTTCTCCCAGCAAGGGTTTGAGAATACCGTTCATATCGCCTGGGGCGTCAAGCGCTTTGCTGTTGAGCATTTCTTGGATCGCGATCGGGTTGTGGATCATCACGAATGGTTCGAGATTCCCCCATCGAGTCGTGAAAATCTCCCCGTACTTTTTGGCACATACATCCATGTATGTAAGCGGATCGGCAATCCATTGAATTAGCTGCAACAAGCGGGGGGTTTTGGGGCCGTCAGGTAGTGTCATAAAAATTTTGGTGTTTGTCGTCGGAGGACTTGGGGAAGATGGGTAGGAATTGCACAAAAACCTGGTTTTTCTAGGAGAAAATATCCTGGAGCGCGATCGGTTTCGGTGAGAAAAAATCGGTTTTTGGAGTTTTTGCGGGTCAGTTGCGATCGACAAAAATCAAAAGCTTTGAACTTTTTATTAAATGTCTCCGAACTCGGCTTTTTTTAGCGGTAATTACGCAATACCCATTTCAACAAAGAATGCCGCTCTAAGTAATTTCCTTCTTCATACACTGTCATAAGTCACTGTCAATCGAAAATCCAAAATCGGAAATCGAAAATAATATAAGTTCCATCTGCAATAATTGTCAGACTTTATTCTCGAACGGTGCTTAAAAGATCCTCTCCGACCTCTGTAAAACGCACGGTTTTGATTTGCCAAGGAGCATTACTAATCAAAGTTTGGCGCACGCCTCCGAACAAACCCAACATCTGACAGCTCGAAAGATTTTGCAATTTCTGCCGCGAACTCCCGGCGGCGCGTAAATCCACGGTAGCTATTCCGAGTTCGCGATCGACGTGCAGCCGATAACCGACCAAACCGAGACTGCTAAAAATCTGCTGGTTTAACACTTCGTTTACAGCCGATGACATTAATTGGTTGTCTGGGCCTGTAACTGTTTCCGGCTTCAGAGTTTGACACTGATTGTCTACCTTATAAACCGCAACCGTTAGTGTATTCTCTGATACTGCGGAACTGCCTAAAACAGAGGTGACAGAATTAGAGGGCTGCGTTGATTGGCTCGATCGAGGAGCATCTAGTTGATTTCCCGCTAGCTGTACGTGTCCGAATTTACTGGCTGATGGTTGGCTCTGGTTTTCGGTCGATCGAGCTGCATCATAGCTAGAACAACTGCTAGCGCCGATCGAAATTAATCCAGCCACTAAATACCCGAACTGTTTGGAGATACGGTTCATAGTTTTTAATACTCAACTAAATGTCAGTGTACGGAGGGTTGACTTTTGTGGTAGAAAGCACTTACTCCTGATTGCACTCACTTAGAAGTATTTTTTGCAGTACGGAGACGGAAACAAGTTAATAGTGCTTGTTCGATCGCCCAGACTGTTTTGATCTCGTAGTCTGAAACCCTTGATTTTCCCTTGGCAGATCGATTGCCCAATCGCCCTAAAACCTTTCTTCTACGGTTGGCAATCAAAAACAGTCCGAAGAGTTGCTTGTTAATACCCTAATTTTAGTGTTAAATAACATAAAAGGGGTAAAACCCCTAATTGGTGCAACCCTGCCGTCTCCGTATCTCAGCAGATAAAGCTCGCGATTCAACTCGCAAGTTATATCAAATACCTTGTTAGTGGTGTGATGTACCGTTCCAACTCAATTCTCCCAAAGTCTGAGGTAAAAAGCCTCTTTCCGGTTGCGGAAGTTTGAGCTTGATAGTAGTAATGACGACAGAATTTAGACTCGGCCACGTATTGCGGCATGGTTCAACAACCGCGCCGAAAGCACCGCGATAAGGAATGTGCAAGTAGCGAACAACATACAGAAGATTTCAGCAAACTGAAGTACAAAAAAAACTGGTTTCCCTAGCGCTGCACCTGTGAGAGTCGGCCATGATTCCGAGTTTCTGATGTGCAGTCGTTCGAGCTGAAATTTGCTGTGATCCGGATCTCTAATTAACTTGCGTATCAAGAGTATTATCGCAGAATCAGGTGCTTTTTGTCACAAATCTACTAAAAATAGAGCGAAAACATGATCGAACAGCAATTAACGAAAGTTTTGGCGACAACAGCGATCGCCCT
>JANNOR010000203.1:0-7611 GCA_031399265.1 Cyanobacteria bacterium SOY_34_metabat_3
CATTGGCAACAGATTCATATCTCCGATCGATCGTAACACTCCAACCCGACTGGCAATTCTCAGAAGCTGGTAAAGCAAAATTACCCTTTTCATACGCTTCCATATTGCGGGTGTTATTTGATCTTCATGAACAGAATCAACCAGCACCAATCCGACCACTTTTTCTGGATGTTGACTGGCATATAGTCGCATATTGCCTCCACCCAACGAGTGACCAACTAAAATGTAGGGAGGAGGCAATATGCGACTATATGCCAGTCAACATCCAGAAGAAGTGGTCGGATTGGTGCTGGTTGATTCTGTCCATGAAGATCAAATAACACCCGCAATATGGAAGCGTATGAAAAGGGTAATTTTGCTTTACCAGCTTCTGAGAATTGCCAGTCGGGTTGGAGTGTTACGATTAATCGGAGATATGAATGTGTTGCCAATGTTTAAGGATATCAAACAAGAAAGTCAAAAATATCCGTTGGCAGTGCAAGCTCTATTTGACACCTTCAAATCTTCCTGTTACCGCCCCTGTTATTGGGCAACTACGTCAAGTGAGCTTGCCAATATGAAAAGGAGCTTTAAGCAACTGCAAGCGAGTACACTACCGGGGAACCTGCCTTTGATTGTATTAAGTCAAGGCTCTAAAAATCCAGAGATGAGTGATGAAAGATTCCAGCAATGGGCATCACTTCAGTTAGATTTGACTCAACTATCCTCAAATAGTCAACATATCATTGCAGAAAATAGTGGACATTTTGTACCGCTAGATCGGCCTGAATTGGTGGTTAGTGCGGTTCATCAACTGATTGAGAAAACTTAAAGTAGTGTTGGGCGAATAGAAGTGTTGGAGTTCGATCGCACTCAACGCAACCCACAATTTAGAAAGCAAAGTAATTAATCCGAAAATAGATGCCTTTTTCTTGCCAGGTTCGATCGCCTCCTCGGACATTAATCAAAGGAAAACCATAATCTAGACGCACATTCAATCGATCGCCCATCTGCCAAACTAGCCCCAAACCCGTACCCAGCAGTTTGTCCGACTCGGAATTAGAATTTTCGCCCGAATGGTTCCAGCCTACCCCAAAATCGATAAACGGAGCCACCTGCAACAATCCTTTGACTTCCGGGACACGCCACACCGGAATTCGCACTTCCGCAGATGCGATCGCACCGCTATCAGTTAACAGCAAATCTTGGCGATATCCGCGTACACTTTGCACGCCGCCGATCCCGATTTGTTCGAGGGAAAGCAACGAGCGATCGGCTAATTGAATGTCGGAACGCACAATCAGCAAGGTTTCTGGTGCTAGCACTCGCACATATTGGGCTTGTCCGCGCCACGCGATAAAGCGGCTGTCTGGCCCGCTGTCGTTCGTAGTAGCACCCAAAAAATTGGTGCCGAGGGAAAACTGCGATCGCGCCGCGATCACTTGTCGGGAACTCCGTTGCACGTATTCTTGAAAAAACCGCACCGCTGAAACCCGGGTTTCGCCGCGCTCGTTTGCTCCCGCCGAAAGCGCAAATCCTTCGCCCAACAAAGATGTGTCGCTTTCTTGCCGCGATAAAGTTACTCCCAAAGCCAAAGTGCGATCGGGCTTTTCCAGAATCGGCTGGCGGTAAGTTAACTCGTAAGTCCGCGATTTCCCCTCGATTTCGGCAGCATCAAAGGGTTCCTCGATGATGTTGGTGCTAGCAGTACCCGCAGCGAACCGAATTGTGCCGTTGCGAGCGTTAACGGGGGCTGTGTAGCTACCGTTGAATTCGTTGCTACCGTCAGTGTTAGCGTAGGACACCTCTAACCCGTCGCCCAAGCCGCTCAAATTCGCTTGATTGAGGCGGATACCGCGCCGAAAACTGCCCACGCTGGGCGATCGGTTGTTGTCTGCGAACACTTCGCCGCTAAAGCTGTCTGCTTCTTTGATTCGCACTTCTAAGCGGCTGTTTTCCGGGCGACTTCCGGCTTGGAGTTCGGCGGAAATGTTGGCAATTAAAGGGTCGAGTTGCAGCAGTTGCAAGGCTTCCAGCAGCCGATCGCGATTGAGCGGCCGTTTGGTAGCACGCTGTAGGCGCGATCGCACGTAATTTGCATTCAAGCGCCTGTTTCCAGTAATGGCAATTTCATCTAATCCGCCTTCGATAATCCGAATTTTTACCACACTTCCCGATCGGGGAAAGGTTTGGTTGGCCGGAATTACAGCGCCGGAATTGATGTATCCTGCTGCTACGTATTTTTGAGTAACGGCTGCTTCGGCTGCGATCAGTTCGGCAAAGGTGATATCGCGCCCCGCAAACTGTTGCGTAACTTCTGCGAGTTCGCGATCGCTAAAAGCGGTGTTTCCCTCAAATTCAAAGCGATCGACTCTAATCGTACCCGGAATTTCCGGTCTAATATTGCCGGGAACGGGTGGGGGCGGGGTTGATTGGAGTGGGGACGATGGAAGAGGTTCCGGTACTTGTGGTGCGGGAAATTCTGGTTCTCTGGGGACAATTGGGTTCGGCAGTTGGGCTAGGTGTGAGGCTCGATCGACAAAATTTGCCACTTCCGGTTCGGCAATTTCCGCAGAGGGCGATCGTCCTGAATCAGTCGGTAACTGTGTTTCCTCGTCTTTTCCGGGCAAGTCTGGGCTACCAACTGCCGCCAAATCCTCAACATTTGAAGTCAAATTGTCAACTGTGCTGGCGAATACTTTCGCTGGTTTTCCCAACAAAACTAATCCAAAGATTCCAGCAATTAAACATAGTTTTTGCGATCGATAAGTCATAGAATATAATTATCTCGAATAATTGGGGGAAATATTTTCATAGATTGAACACCCTCAACTTAAAATTCATCTTAACTGGAAAAGGCAACAGCCGTTACCACGGGTGCATCTCTATTTGCTAAGGGCGAAGCATTTCGGCAAACAATTTATTAGTTAGAATCAGATATCTACTACCGAAATGCTTCGCCCCTACGAATATATTCGCCAAAATGAGATGCACCTAAATCGATCGCTCTTGATTCCAAAAATCACAAATCTGGTTTTGGCAGGACTTGCATTCCTAATTGCAAACATAAAATTTTGGCGTTGCTGAGAAAGGAGTATGATTTGCCTCCGAAATTTAGAGTAGTAGGGGCAATTCATGAATTGCCCCTACCAAATTTCATGGATTGCTATAGCGAGTGAATCATACCTAAATTCAGCAACGCCAAAATTAGTTTGTAGTCAGGAATACAAGTCCTGAATTTTGGAAGGACTGAAGTCCTCACTACAAACCTAATTATGCAGAGCGGCCCGCACCAGCCTCCGCACCCATTTGAGCACCATCAGCTAATCCTACCAACTTGGCGCTCAACTCCCACATTCGATCGGCTTTTTCATCATCGCGCGCCTGCGGAGAAACCTTCTGCACAAAAGACTTGCCATCTTTTTTCTGACGATTTCCCCAACTCCAATAAGCCCCAGATTGCTTGTATTCGGGATCTGCAACCACCATCGCCAGCCTTTCGCCAGCCAATTCCTGCGACACGTAACCCCCTGTGATATTCTTCTGAAACAGCGGGAAAAGCTTCTGAAATAAAGGATAGTGATTGCGGAACAATGGCGTATCCGCGACACATCCGGGATACAAGGAAGTGAAACTAATCCCCGTAGACTCGTGAAAACGGCGGTGCAGTTCCCGCATAGTCAGCACGTTGCAAACTTTGCTATCTTTGTAAGCCTTAACTGGTTCAAACTTCTTACCGTCAACCATCGAAACCGGGTCTTTGAAACCCGCTTCAAAACCCTCAAACTTTCCCAAATCCGGGCGCGGCGGAATCTTCCCGCCCAACTCGTCGGGATTGTGAGTCACCGTTCCCAAAATCACCATCCTTGCATCGCAATAATAGGAAGGCTTCATACTCTCCATCATCAGGTTGCACAGCAGGAAATGACCGAGGTGATTGGTAGTCATCGTCAACTCGTAACCCTCCGGGCTCCGCTGCGGTTCCTTAATCAAAGGTAGGTAAATTGCCGCATTGCACACCAAAGCATCTAGATTCCTGCCGCTAGCCTTGAATTCCCGAGCAAATCGGCGCACGCTTTCCAAATCGCCTAAGTCAATTTGCATAATCGAGAAACTACCCTGGGGTATGCCCAATTCTTGAGCCGCATCTCCAGCTTTCCGCACATCGCGGCAAGCCATGACTACGTGCCATCCTTTGTCTGCGAGGGCTTTCGCACCGTACAAACCGACGCCGGAGGAAGCGCCGGTGATGATAACCGTTGACTTGTGATTTTCTGCCATGATCTTAAAAAATGTTGCGATTGCGATGAATGATTTTTAGACTCTCAAACTCCCAAACTCGTAGCTTGGATGTTTTAAAATGTCCTACCCTACTTAGGATAGAAGGAAATGTTCTGAATCTCAACAGGCGATCGACCTAATCATTGGCTCTGAGATAAACATAAGCCCAAACAGTACCATCCTCTCGAAAAGCCACAACGCCAATGTTGTCTCCAGATTTGCAAAGCGTATCTTTAACAAATCTTTTTTCCGATCTGAAAGTGTAATAAGGTTTGCCCTTTTCTGGAATCACCAAACGGCTTGTACCCCATCCTAAAGTATACACGCCTGGATTTGGGGGCAGACACTCAACTTTGACTGTCAGCCCTAATGCTAGTTGATTTGCTTGAGCGAAAGCGACAAACACAAATGCTGACACAAATTTTGTTAGATAAATAGTTTTCACAGCCACAATATTTGCTAGCAACACAATATTTTGTATTTATGCTATAAATAGCCACAAAACACGAATTTAGATAATAGTTGATATTTAACAGCGAAAATCTGTTCTAGTTTTTTGCTGTCAACTGTTAACTGTTAAAATGGCGTTTCTGCTGTGAGGTGCAGCCATTCTCCCAACTGCGGATGCTCAAAAGAAATTTCCCGCGCGTGCAAATGCAGCCGGTTTGCAGCAGCCTGACATCCGTAAAGCCGATCGCCCAAAATCGGTATCCCCAACCCTCGAACATCCGCTGCATGAACCCTCAATTGATGCGTGCGCCCCGTCAACGGCAAAAACTCGATGCGATCGCAATTTCCCTCCCTGGCCATTACCCGAAAGCGAGTAACGCTGGGTTTTCCGCACTCCCAGTTAACTTGCTGGTAAGGAGGATTTTCGGGATCGCCCCAGAGTGGAAGCTCGATCGTCCCCGTATCAATTTTTACAGTCCCCGAAAGCACCGCTTCATAAACTTTATGAACCTGCCGTTTCTCAAATTGCTGCCTGATTTGACTGCTAGTTTCTCTGTCCCGCGCCAAGAGCAAAATACCAGATGTCTCTAAATCTAAACGATGCACCGCAGTCAAGTCTAAACTATCCGGCAACAAATTTCGCAAGCGACTCAAAACGCTATCTTGATTTTCGAGATAACGGCCTGGAACTGACAACAATCCAGATAGTTTGTTGACTGCGATTAACCATTTATCTTCATAAATAATTGGTAGCATTTCCATAACTGGCAAAATGCCAGTTTCACAAGAAAAATCATGGCTTGTGGGGTCGGTTTCGACGCCGCCCGCCAGATTATTAGAAACAATCGGATTTTGAGATAATCCTGACAGCAAGAAACCCATCAACGGCTGACACCGATCGCCACAAGCGCCATAAAATTCTCCCTGTATCTTATCCCCCGATGGCGGCCCCCACCAAAACTCAGCCATCGCCAGCGGTTTCAGATTGTGTACTGCCGCGCAGTGCAGCAATTTTGGCGCGCAACAGTCGCCGGTGCCGGTGGGAATAGAATTAGTTGGCATCAATTGCTGGATCGATCGCGATTTCCCCAAAAAATTAACCAGGGTATAAGCCGCGTGCATTTGCGTCTGAAGTTCGCGAGAAAGTTCTTTGCGCCGTTGTTTCAGCTCTCGCATCTGCACATTCGCTGCTTCAATTAATACTTTTAGCGGCTGTAATATTTCATCCCGCTGCCGTTTCAATTGCCTGCGTTCAATTCCCTCCAAACGGCTTGCTTGATTCAGTTGTTCTAGGCTAATTTCTAGTATTTCTGGTGCGAGAGTTTGACACAGCAACTGGCGTTTTTCGTCTCGCTGCTGCTTGCAATTCCGGTGTCGATCGATCAAAACTTGTAATTGCAATTCAAACTCGTCCAATAAAGTTTGATACTCTTGTCGCTGCGGCAGTTGATGGAGTGTAATAAGTTCCTGTTTCATCGCCTCCAATTGGGTTAACGTGCGGGCTTCGTCCAAAGCAACTCGATCGCGTCCCGGAATCGGCGGCACCCAGCCGTCAACAACGCTGCAACCGTTCAGCAGCCCCGAAAATGCTTTGAGTATCCGCCGTTCCCCCCAAGGCATTTCCACCAGCAATATACCGTACATCTTGCCCTCGCGATCGTAGGAATCATCAGCCGCCAGGTACTGCATCAAACCCCGGGCGAGATCCTCGGACATTCGAGTGCGCGGGAGTCTCAGCAACTGGCCGCTTTGAGGACAAAGCCCTTCGTACCAATAATTGGCCGAAAGCTCGATCGACCCTCGATGAATGTCGATCGAGCAGTCCGTGAAATCTAAAAGCGGGTGCAGAATTAGCATATTAAATTTGGTTTAAAATCTCGATCGCGACATATTTATTTTTGCCTTGACTCTAGGTTGGGAAATGCGACTATCCTGAATCGGATTCGCTGGGAGGGATAGACTTTCTAACATCGATTGCGAAGCTAGATTGTTGAGGCTGATACCTAGAACGAGGAAGATAATTGAAGCTAGATTGTTGAGGTCAAATAATCTTCGGCTATACTAACAGCGATGTTCTGGTTCGTTGTGACGTTATCATTTACCGCTGTGGGAGGAGTATCACAGACCCGGGCGGTAAATTGATGATTTTGAGCAAGATATTCACCAAGTCCTCATCCGTGGCCGTAAGGAACGCGCCTCCGGTGGTCTCTGCTATATCCTCAAGGGCAGACGTATCAACACCACTAGGGCCAGTGAATATTATAAATATTTGCACTTCTGCACCAGTCGTTGCGTCAGGAGTGATGGGATCGTCGGATGGCACAAATGGGAAAGGGGGATTAGCGTTGGGATCACCTGGGTTACTTCGTTGTTGTGTACTGCTCGAACCGTCACCTCCCAATGCCAGGCTCAAGGTATCGACTGAGCTGTCCGATCCCGCCACGGAGGAACCCGCTCCTATCGTAGCTCCAATACTACTAGCAAGGGCGTTCACTTGACCAGACGCGACACCATCTTTCGCTCCGAGTGCAGCCGAACTCATGTCGATGTTTTCACTTCTTGCAGCATCGATCGCTGTACCATTAATAGCGAACACGTTGATTAGTAACGAGGCAATAAATATTATGTCGATCGTCTTATGAGATCGAATTCTTAAATTGAGTAGCATAATGAAACTCTTCCCTCAACTTTCTTGTCCAATTCAACGTCTGACACCAGTTCATTTTGATGTTTGCCAAACCAACTCCTTTTAGCTCTTTGAAAAAAAAAGTGTTGCAATGAAATGAATGAATTTATTGATTGGTTTTTATTGCGCAATATTTAGCAACTACTATTTATTGCCATCCTGAGCAACTCGATATGAAGAGCAATCTACCTCTTAATTAGATAAGATGTATAGCC
>JANNOR010000240.1:0-5955 GCA_031399265.1 Cyanobacteria bacterium SOY_34_metabat_3
CGCCAGCTATTTTCGTTTGGTTTGGACTCAGGGTTATCAAATAGAAACATTTTCTCTTCTTGCTTGTATAAACTAATATCTTACGGTTATTTGTTATTGGTTATTTGTTATTGGTTATTTGTTATTGGTTATTGGTTATTAGAAGAGTGTGAATAACTAATTACCAATGCCCAATGACCAATGCCCAATGCCCAATGCCCAAAACCGCTGCGTTTCTATTTTATACCAGATTGGACGCGCCAGAGCGACGCATAAACTCCGTCATGTTCGAGCAGTTGTTCGTGCTGCCCCGATTCTATCACTCGTCCCTCATCCATGACAAAGATGCAGTCAGCATTACGGACTGTTGAGAGACGGTGGGCGATCGCAATTGTAGTACGATTCTTAGTAATTCGTTCGAGCGATCGCTGAATAGCCGCCTCAGTCTCGTTATCCACCGCCGAAGTGGCCTCATCCAGAATCAAAATCGGCGGATTCTTCAAAACAGCCCGAGCAATAGCAATCCGCTGTCTTTGTCCCCCCGACAATTTTTGACCCCGTTCCCCCACAATTGTCTCATAACCATCGGGCAATTGCGCGATAAACTCGTGAGCTTCCGCAATTTTAGCAGCATTTACGATCTCTCGATTGCTTGCCTCAAAACTGCCGTAAGCAATATTTTCTGCCACCGTACCGTGAAACAAAAACACATCTTGACTCACCAATCCGATCGCTCTTCGCAAATCTTTTAAATTCAGATTAGTTAATTCTATACCGTCCAAATAAATCTGACCGTACTGTACCTCGTACAGCCTCAAAATTAGCTTCACCAGCGTACTTTTTCCCGAGCCAGTTGCGCCAACAATCGCCGTAGTTTTTCCCGCCGCCAGAGTTAGCGAAAAATACTGCAAAATCGGTTTTCTTTGATTGTAATAGAATGTAACATTTTTAAATTTCAGTTCACCCTTAATCGAACTGATCGGCAGCCGAATATCACCCGTGCGAATGGCGATCGGCGTATCCAACAAATTCATCACCCGATTAGTAGAAGCCATCGCCCGCTGGTATCGATCCATAGTATCTCCCAGTCGAGTCAGAGGCCACAACAACCGCTGCGTCAAAAACACTAAAACACTGTAAGTTCCCACAGACAATCGGCCAGCAACTACCTCCAAACCACCCAGAAATAGCGTTGCAATAAACCCCAAAAAAATCACAATCCGAATCAGCGGAATAAAAGCAGCCGAAAGTACGATCGCCTTTCGGTTACTTTGGCGATAAGCCTCACTTTGTGTTTCGATCCGCCCAGTTTCATAATCCTCAGAAGTAAAACTTTTAATAGTAGTAATACCGCTCAAATTATTCGACAATTGACCGTTCAGAAAACTCACCTTTTCCCGCACATCCGCATACAGGGGAGCGAGACGGCTCTGAAAGGCGATCGAGCCCCAAATAATAAACGGAATCGGCAGCATTGACAGCGCAGCAACCACAGGAGATGCAGCAAAAAAAGCCGCACTAATTATAATAACCGTTGTAATTACCTGAATCACCTCATTAGCGCCGCCATCCAAAAAACGTTCGAGTTGATTGATATCATCATTGAGAATAGAAATCAAACCGCCCGTGCTGCGTTCTTCAAAATAAGCTAATTCTAATTCCTGCAAATGACTGTAAGCTTCTAAACGCAAATCGTGTTCGATATCCTGAGCCAAATTGCGCCACAAATAATCATAGGCATATTCAAAAATAGATTCCAAGGCCCAAACAATTGCGCTCAAACCAGTGATTACTGCCAGTTGCCAAAAAACATCCTTTATACCCCACTGAGCAAGGATAGAATCTTGCTGTTTCACCACCACATCAACGGCAATTCCGATTAATGCTGGCGGCGCTAAATCAAACAGTTTATTCAAAAATGAACAGATACTTGCCAGCCAAGTTTTCAGGCGGTAGCGCCGCCCGTATTTCAGCAGACGCTGCAAAGGATAGACTGGTTTTGATGGATTTGGCGATGCTTGAGAATCAGTCATAGGGCATGGGGAATCGGAAATGGGGCAGAGAATTAAAAATTATCGGACTTATCGCTGACTTCAGAAACCGGGTTTCTGCGTATATTTTCGTTACTAAACGTAGAAAATCCTAGAAACCCGGTTTCTAGCCCCATGCGTAATCCCTCAATTAGTAGGGCGCGCACCCTACCCTGATTAAATTTTTAATTCTCAAATGCCCGTTCCTAGGCTTTAAACGTTAACACTGGATTCATCTTAGCGACTATCCCCACCATTTGCGCCTCAACCTGCACGTCAATTACTGGTTCAATTGGTTTGTAAGCCGCCGGCGCTTCTTCGATCCGGCGTTCTTCGCGCAACGTAATACAATCTACACCAGTTAAGCCCAAGGCTGCGTCACTTTTGTCAACACCTTTGCGACTCATATCGAAGCGCGATCGCGCCCTCCCAGCGCCGTGAGAAGCCGATCGCAAAAATCGATCGTTCCCCAGACCAATCAGCAGATAAGACGGCGCGCCCATCGAACCAGGTACAATTACAGGCTGACCGGAATATGCTGGACAAGCGCCTTTGCGAGTCACCCAGCCGGCACCTTCAGCTAGCGTAATATTGTGAGGCAAATCGTAGACTAAGGGAGCTTCGATATCGCCGAAAACCTGCCGCAAACGCAAGCGCAAAAGTTCTGCTAGCAGCAAACGGTTGATAAAACCGTAATTAGCGGCTGTTGCTTCCGCTTGCAGGTAGCTGGTCACAAGTTCGGGATTTGCCTCGACAGATAGCGGGAACAGCCCGGATTCTGGGTATTTCAGAGTTTTCGGCCAAGCCTCGCAAGCTCGATCGCGCCACATTCCGCCGATGTATTTGCCGACATTCCGCGAACCGGAATGAATCATAAAAGCGATTTGTCCCGATCGAACACCCCAAGTATAAGCCGTAGTTTGATCGAGCACTTCCTTAACCGCTTGAATTTCCACAAAGTGATTGCCGCCGCCGATAGTACCCAAGCCACCATCCCTTACTAAGCCGTCGTTTGGGACTAATTCTTCGGGAGCCCATTTGACATCGCCATTCATGGAACCGCCGAGAAAAGTGCGATCGCATTCTGTTGCCAACTGCTCGAAATCCGAATTTGCCGCGCTGCCGGTTGCCTCGTCCAGCATACCATCCAGCCATCCGGGAATCCCGTGTTGGAACATGGCGCGAGCGGTTTTTGCCGTCATGCTGACATCGCGAGTACCGAAGAAATAATCTCCTTTCATCAATTCGACAAATCGATCGCGCTTTGCCAAGAATTGGTCGATCGACAAATCAGCAACGTGCAAGCGCATCCCGCAATTAATATCGGAACCGACAGCCGCCGGAATCACCATTCCTGCGGTTTGGACGATCGAACCGATCGCCACTCCCGCATCCCCCGGATGGAAATCAGGAGTAGCGCAGGTGCGACAAACGCAACCACCTTGAGGATGTCGGACATTCGCCAAATTTGCTAACTGTTTGAGCGCCTTTGCTTCCACCGGAAAATCCTCTGGGAGCAAAACTTCTACTGTTGTAGAACTGGCATCTTGCCAGTATTCTTTCAGGGAACTATTGAGTTCTGTTGTGGAACTGGCATCTTGCCAGTGTTCTTTCAGGGAACTATTGAGAGAAATGGAGTATACTTTGTTGCTGTAACTAATATCAAGACCTTGGCGAGACAAAGCTCGCAAAAGCCTGTTCAAATTTTTCGGCTGCTGCATAAATAGTCTGTTGCGGGTTGCAGTGCAACCCCCACAAATTGAAGAGATGTTGTAGTTAGTAAAAGACGTTGGTTCAGCAGCCGCAATCTTTTTAGAGAGAAGTGGAAGGCAACTTCTCGACTCACTAAAAGCATGGCACATCATTACAGCCCTGTCAACTTACCGAAATGATGTGCCGCAGCGAGGGTTTCAGGATTAGCGAACCTCTTCGCGCTGATTTTTTGTGGCCTCCTCAGCGGCGATCGAAGCTCGTTTCCTGCCTTTTCTTATTAAACATCTCCCACAATTATTGTGGAACAGGCATCCTGCCTGTTCTGGAGAGCCTTTTTAGGAGATGTCTATTAAATATCAATTAGCTAGCTAAGGGTTTGGTTCTGTTTTCCCAAACACCAGATTTTGTTTCAATTCCCGCCAATAACCGCCAAGTTTTGTTTCTCCGAAAGCCATGCGCATTTTCTGCATCATGCTGCTTCTTACAGGTGGCTTTCCGTAGTAAAGAAATTGACTCATATCTTTAGTCAAACACGGATTCATGAAAGTTTTAACATTTTCGCGGGCCAAATATTTTGTCCGCACTTCCTGCAAATATTCGTCTTGAGCATTTGTGTGAAATACCGTCCAGGTCGGGTCTTCAACCTTACACAAAGTATATTGGTTGTGAGCCTCCATATATTCGATAAATGCTTTTTCCAGCATAAACCTGCCAAACTTGTTTTCTCCCTCAAATCCTGAAGCAATATATTCACCCAAACATTCTTCCATTGCTGCAACGAAGGTACTGCGCTTCATCACAGAAAAATTAATCGTGCAAGCCTGAATGAAGTACCAGCCAGGCCAAGCATCAAAATGTTTGAAGGTTCTATTAAAAGCTCCGCCCACTGCAAAAAGTTCATCTCGATCGAGATAATCGATCGCTTCTTCTAACCAACCATCGTGACCTTCTCTGTAGGGTAACGTGTCAATTTTAAACCACAATACATACGGCTTGCTAGCGATTGCTGCCGCTGTATACTCCTGAATAAAGCATCTCTCCTTGTCATTATCTTGATGGTGCGGTGCTATCAGTTGCAACTTATCAATTAAACCCTCTTGATACAGTTCCCAATAAACTTTTTGAGTGTCGCTATCGCTGCCACCGTCCACAACAATAACTTCCCCTGGTTTGCCGCCTAAAAACTTAAACCAATCCAGAAGAATCTCTCTATAGGCTAACCCATTGCCAAAATTGGCTGAGACCATCGACACTTCGCTGAGTTTGCTTGACTGCTCGGTCATAATTTATTTTCTCCAGAGTAATATAGCTTTTGCTCGTCCATTATAACTTAATAGAATTTTATAGAAGTGTCAATTTTCAATAGCTCTTCAGTAAAAACACCCAGGACTTTACTGCGTCTTGGATTAAATTGGTAACAGAAACAGTCCAGCACGCATTCCCGCTCATCTACCAGGGTAAACGCATCTTAACTTAAACCCAAAATACGGTACTGTTAAATATTGAATAAATTTTAATGTTTTTTGTTGTAGTTTATGGGTGCTGTCAATGCCAAGAGGTTTTACTAAAGCTTTAACTAGCCCACAAAAACAAACAGATGCACTGCCTTGAATGAATATTTTAAATACCAGTAAGTACGTAGGCGCAAATAAACTCTTTCATGGAAAAAAATTAAAGCGAGCTGAACGGCAAGCGAATTGCTCGCGCAGGACATACTTATATATTTTCATAGTCATCTACTTATTTTAACACATTTGGCCAACTTTAACGACCCCAGCATAGAAAAAACTAAAGAACATTTACAAGCGAGATAAGTAGGTTGATGCAAATAAACTACCTACTTATCAGCCTAAATTGAACCCCAATGGATAATAATTATTTAGTTCTAATTTTAAACTCTTCCAGCTAACGCTCGAAACCTCACATCGAGCCATTTTGAAACTTATCCAGCTTTGAGAAATTCATAAATTTTCAAATCTCTAATTCAACCGGCAGTCGTTATAGTTAGGGTTAAAAAGTTTAAGCAGGGTTTTTTGAGTTATATCAATTCCGTTAGCATCGGAATGATATAAACGGAGGACACGGCAGTGCCCATAGGTGTCAACTTAAGGTACAACCCAGTCACAGACTGCTGTTTAACGATTAAGCCCAGATCCCCCTTACTCGACCTTAAGAAGGGGGGGACAGGAGTATTTTCAAAGTCCCCCTTCTTAAGGGGGATTTAGGGGGATCT
>JANNOR010000241.1:0-2164 GCA_031399265.1 Cyanobacteria bacterium SOY_34_metabat_3
GGTTGCACTATAAATAATATAGAGTCGACGGCAGTGCCGTTTCCCTACAATTAATCTGGGTAGGGAAACGGCACTGCCGTCTCCTGATTTCGGTAATACTAATAATTCCGATGCTACCGGATTTGATATTATTTGTTTTACCAATACCCAATTCCCCATTCCCTAATAAACCGAGAAAGATTTCACCACTTTTTCAAAAGCTTCTTTTACTTTCGGCCAGCGTTCTTCGGTAGTGGAAATGTTAAGCGTGAAAAGTTTGCCGCGGCTGACAGCTACGCTGGCTAAGTTGTGCCGTTGCTGTTGGTTGGGGAGTTTGACGGCGTATTCTAAGAGGTAATAGTTTTTCGATCGCGATTCGCGAGCTTCTGCATTGACTAATTCAGCTTCGCGGCCGGAATCAGCAGGGGCGATCGCATTTTTGCTAAGTTTGTAACCAACCTCAGATGGCGTTCCCAAATCTGCCAGAGTTTTATCTCCCGTGACTGGACTGATGACCACGCTGACATTCTCGGTTTGCTGAATCAAATCCCGGAACACCACATCGGGGCCATTAGGAACAGCAATCGGTAGCCAGCCGTTGGGATAGAGAAATTGATAGCCATCGCCAGTATCAACATGGCTTTTTAGTCCGACAACTTTAGATACACAACCGGTTAAGCTGAGGCTCAGAACCACCAGAAGTATTGCCGCAATTCGTTTGATCATTATTTTTACGGGTGGGGTAACACTAAAATATTTAATGTTAATTATCTCACCAAACCTTCCCCCTAAAAATAGTTAAGCTATGGATCGCGGTTTGTGTATCGCCCGCGTGCCATAGCCGTACAGTTTAATTTTTAACAAAATCATTACAGGTGAGTAAGCCAGGTAATCAGTCCGTGCTTGGTGGAAACTTCTAAAGCCAAGAGAGAAACAAAGCCAATCATCGCGAGGCGGCCGTTCAAACGTTCGGCGTAGGGAGTAAAGCCGGTGCGGGGTTCGTCATCGATGTATACTGTCGGCTCGATCGCAAAATTGTTCATTTTGCCGTCGTCATCCAGGATTAAGCCTCTGTTAGTCATTTTGGTCTCCTAAATTGCTTTTGTCTACTGTAAATAAATGTAACAGACTTATGAAGGTTTGTAAAGGTTTGTGTGATTTTTTTTTCAAAGGCCTTGATCTGACTGCGGGTAGTAGACTCTGGGCCCCGGAGGGGGGAGGATAGAGTTGAGAGGCGCGAAAGTCGATGGTGTATGGCAAATCCAGTCTGGGTTTGACGAAAATTGTGGAACGGAGGAAAAAGTTATGCGGGCCAGTCTGGAAATGCGGTGGTTTTATGGCGGTGCGTTGCCAAAATCGATCGGGCAATGGTTTGGAAGCGAGAGTCTCGGCGGGTACCTGTCACCGCCTGAAGAGCGGGAAGACTTATATTTACTGATACCGGGCTGCGACTACTTGGGAGTCAAGCTGCGCGGGAAAAATTTACAAGTAAAGTGGCGACAGGCAGAATTCGGGGCGATGCAGTTCGGCAACCGCTGGGAAGGCAAAGCCGAAAAGTGGCTGAAGTGGATTTGTGCGGACACGATGGCACCGGTGTCGGCGGATATTCTGGCGACAGGAAAGTGGGTGGGAGTCAAGAAAAAGCGAGCACAGCGTCTTTACCAAGTTTCTGCCCCAGGTGTGCTCATGTCCGTCCCTGTCGAAGCGCCAATTCCCCAAGGCTGTATTGTAGAAGTTACTCAGTTAAATATTAACGGTACTGCGTCGTGGACTTTGGGATTTGAAGCCTTTGGTAGCGAAAGTTTTTTGACCGAAAGTCTGCAAACCGTAGCTAATTGGACTAGCAAAAGTTATCAGGCGCAAAAATTGACAACTGAGAATTCTTTTGGTTATCCAATTTGGCTGGCTGGTAAGAAAGACTAAGATTTTGTGAATAGTTCGGATAATAGTTCTTGAAGGGAAACGGCAGTGCCCATTGGTGTCAACTTAAGGTCAAACCCAGTCACAGACTGCTGTTTGACGATTAAATCTAGATCCCCCCTAGCCCCCCTTAAGAAGCAGGGTGGATTAATTGTCGAGAGGTTAAATCAAAGCTATGAAGGCTATTGACCAACATTATGCAAGGCACTTAACAGGTTTATCTAGACTAGATAAATCAAAAAGTAACTCACTCAAATCTTTAACT
>JANNOR010000267.1:0-25277 GCA_031399265.1 Cyanobacteria bacterium SOY_34_metabat_3
GTGATGCTCTCCGGCGAGACCGCGATCGGGCAGCATCCGGTGCTCGCGGTGGAGGCAATGGCGCGCATCACCGAACGAGCTGAGCGCGATTTCGACTATGAGGGTTGGGGCACCCGCCTCGGCCAGCAGCAGATGGCTGGCATCCACGGGGCTCCCACCACCACTCGCATCACGTCCGCCATCACAGCGGCCGCCTGGCGAGCATCGGTAGACGCCGAGCTGGCCGCCATCATCGCCTGCAAAAACGGCGATTTCCGCTTCATGGGATAACACCCTGAAAGTCTGGGACATCAAGACGGGCAAGGAACTTTTAACCCTCACCGGTCAGACTTTCTTTGTATATGCAGTAGCGATTGCACCAGATGGCAAGACGGCGATTTCCGCTTCATGGGATAACACCCTGAAAGTCTGGGATACCGAGACCGGCGCCGAAGTTAGAACCCTCATCGGCCATAATAGTGAGGTAAATGCAGTGGCGATCGCACCAGACGGCCTCACAGCGATTTCCGCTTCAGATGATAACACCCTGAAAATCTGGGACACCGAGAGTGGTAAGGAGATTGCTAGTTTCAGCGGAGATGCTAGCTTCAAAGGCTGTGCAATTTCACCTGATGGAGTGACAGTTGTAGCGGGGGATGAGTCAGGAAGAGTGCATTTTCTGCGATTGGAGGGAGTTAAACAGTTGACAGTTGACAGTTGACAGTTGACAGTTGACAGCGCGGTTTTTGTCCACATCTGTGGGTTGTAGCGAAGTATTTCGGAAAAAACCCGGTTTCTGGGGCCCCGCCACCCAGCCAAGAAACCGGGTTTTTAGCCGAATCTGTGGGTTTTAACGAGTTATTTGGGAAAAAACCCGGTTTCTGGGGCCCCGCGATCGCATTTTTGGGGTGATGGGCGATCGCATTTCTAACCGCCGGAAATCTAATCATCCCCATCCAATCCCAGCGACACAAAATACTGGCTATAAACCACACTATCCGGTGCCCAAAGCGGCCGCCAATAAACACTTTGAATCACCGCTTTTTCCCCATCAGCATCAGCGGGCCACTGAAAACTGACGATCGCAATATTGCTATATCCCACAATCTCAACACCCTCTTGCAGCCAGCGATTGCGCCACAACAGCGATACAAAATTCCAAAATCTATGCGCCAAAGACAAGCGCTGGATCTGCCGCTGAGCAGTTGACAAACCCTCAGCTATGTGCGGCAAAAACACCCTAGCTTTTTGTCGTTTCATCCAATCAATCCGATAGCCCCAATCCGGCAAAGATTGTTTATTTCTCACAGCAGCCGCGATCGCCCTTTTTCTATTAGTCCTCGAAATTTTCACTAATTCCAGCGGTTCATTCCACCCCAAACGTTCGTGTCTGCGTTCGGGAAGCAGCGACTTAATCTTAGTATGAATCAAATGAGTTTTCCACTCCTCATTAATCAAAGCACTAGCAGTCAACTGCGCCAACACAGAATACTGACAACTTGACTGATAATTCGCCGCATTCAAACCCAAAACTCCCTCTTTCCCCTCCTCTGTGGAATAGGCATCTTGCCTGTTATTTGTGGAACAGGCATCTTGCCTGTTAATCTGTGTAGGAGAATCTCCAAAATGACGATCGCACCAATAACTCAACCGCACAGCAGCAGCATAATGAATATCCCCCGTCAACACAATCACCCTCGCGCGCTGCTTGAAAAACTCCGACAACAACTTCACAAAAGCCAACTCGTGAAAATTCCAAGAATCCCCCGCATCACTATTAAACACCTTCCCCTGTTCCACCTCCCGCTTTTGCACCGCATCAATAATCCACAAACCCACCAAATTAGTCGGTACAACCACCAGCGTCGCCTCGATCGCAAACTCCCCAGTTGCATTCAACAATTCAGTCTCCTTCAAAGGCTGCTGAATTTGCTCCTCAAAACCTTTGTGAGTCAAAAGCATCGGCGGATCGATCGCACTTTCAGTCGGATAGCCCCGCCAAGTCCGCGTATCCAACACAATCACCTCATGCTTAAAACTTCTGATCGTAAAATGCCAATTCAAAACCTCCTCATCTCGATCCAAAATCAACACATCTTCATCTAATTTAAACTTCGGCAAATTAGTCTCAAGATCGATCGCCGGAATTCCCAAATACTTAGCCACATTTTTCCAATTAGCATCATCAGTCCCGGCCGATTTCGACCAAATTGCAGCAGATTCTAATAACTTATTTCCCACTTGTCCGGCATCGAACTGTGTCGGCGTATTTCCCCAAGCCTGAAACACAGCATAAGCCAGCAAAGCATTCTGCACCACCCGGCGACCCAGCGGCTTACCCAACACCCGGTAACACCATTCTCGATTCAAATACCAATCATCGCTAACATCGTGGTCATCGCAAATGGTATAAGTAGGAATATTCGCGATCGCCCTTCTGACTCTCCACAGATTGCGAGAAAAACTTTCCAGTTCAAAAGCCTCTCGATCCCAGACTTTGGCCCGCTTGGCATTTTCACAAACATCCTTACCCTCCGGAAAACGATCGCACCAAAGAACAGGCGACCAAACTAACAAATACATTGCATAATATTCACCCAGCCCAAACAAGTGACTTTTCGCATTGTCGGGTTTATTCACCAACATCGCCGTCAAACCGCCAAAATCTCTAGCAATATCGCTGCGATTCCCAGGCTTTAACTCAACGGGTTTCTTGTACTTACATTCAGCATCAGCTTGCTTGTGAATTTGCGACTCACTAGAATTTTCCCTTGATTCGCGAATTATCTTTCCCTTTTCCGGATTTTCAGGTATACTGTTACACAAATTCTTGTTAATGTGGGCATCCATCAGGGGCAAATTCTCTTCCCAGCCCAATAGTGTATCGCCAGCATCTGTCAGAGCCCACAGCATCGGATCGGCTACGTCATCGCCGTAAATTTGGTCGCCCGTTAGAAATAATTGGTGGGGCCTGAAATTTGCCATACCTGCAAATTGTTCGATCGAACTATCCAAGATTGGAAGCGCATCTCGTCCCCCTCCGTGGGGCTTGCGACAAGAACCGTGAACGATCCGCAAATAGTTTAAATCGTCCGGCGGTAGCGCAAAAGTCGGCAACTGGTGATCGAAATAACTAATTGTCTGGGCCCCCAAAAGCGACAAATCAGAGGCGGCTGGCCACAGACAAGAAATGAGATTCTCTCTCTCATTTTCCAATCCAGGAACTCCCGATTCGGCAAACTCGATGTCATAAGCATATATTTGCCCGGATGTCAAGCAATTGCTGCCGATCGGCTTGGCAGTCACTACCGCTACGTGCAAATATTGGCCTAGTTGCACGGTAGAACTCTCACCTTGGAGTAACGGTCGATCGACCGTTTCCCCAGTTCCGCCCTCAGTCGAGTAAACCTTGAGTTCGACTTGGCGCGGTGCTTTCAGAACCAGCCAAACTGTCACAGCCCGACTTTCTGTCCGGCGTAAAATCGGGCCCGCAACGATCAGGGGCAAATGATGAATTCGATGACTTAAGGGAGTCCAGGACATAGGATTTTAAAAATAAAAATTAAATAAGGGTGTTCTAGCAATCAGATTTTAGGCGATCGAGCATCTGTCACCCCTTAACTAATGCTAAGTCTGCCAAGCCGTGTCCGCCGAATTGTAACAATTCATTAAGCAAAATTAATAATCAACCATGCTACAAGAAGAACAGTTACATCATTGTCTTTCTTCAGTCCCGCACCTAGCAATTAAACAGCCAGAACCCGTCCTAGAAGTCAACAGCCCGCCGATTTACTTGTCACCTTTAGATCGGGCGATCGACCGCCATCCCCTCACAGTGGCTCCAGAAACCCCGATCGCCGAAGTGTTGGCTCTCATGAACCCGATGCGCGTCTCCTGTCAGCTTGGCGGCGAAAAACAAAACGGTGCGAAGAGTCCCGTTAAGCGAAGTTGCGTCTTAGTCGTGAAAGACTCGCGCCCGATCGGGATTTTTACAGAACGCGATATCGTCAAACTAACTACCGTCGCAGCTTCTGCCGTAGGACTGACAATTGCTGAGGTAATGACTCGATCGCCCATTACCCTCAAACAATCCGAGTCTCAAGATATTTTCACAGCTATGTTCACGCTGCGCCAGCACTCGATCCGGCATTTGCCCGTAGTAGACGAAGACTCGCGACTTGTCGGTATCATCACCCGCGAAGCCATTCACGAAGCTTTGCAACCGGTTAACTTGCTCGCCAATTTGCGCTGTGCGGCAGATGTGATGACCCGCCAAGTCATTTGGGCCCCAAAAACTGCCTCAGCCCTCGATTTAGCCCAGCTTATGGTCAAGCATCAAGCTAGTTGCGTCGTCATTGTCGAGGAGCAAATTCAGTATCCACAGCGGACGATCGACAAGCGAGAAAATTACCAAATTCCGATCGGCATTGTCACCGAGCGCGACATCGTGCAGTTTCACGCCCTCGAATTAAACCTCTCCCAAATATCGGCGGCGGAGGCGATGAGTTCACCTTTGTTTTGCATATCTCCCGCCGATTCCCTGTTCCGAGCTCACCAAGAAATGCAGCGCCACTGCGTCCGCCGCTTGGTAGTAGTGAGCACTGAAGGAGAACTTTTGGGCGTTGTTTCTGAGACAAGTTTGCCGCAAGTTTTCAACCAATCTGAAATGTACGGGACGATCGAGCTTTTGCAGCAAGCAGTGGACGATAGAGCCGCCCAATTGCAAAAAACCAACCAACTTTTACAGCAAGAAATATTAGAGCGTCAGCGGGCCCAAGAAGCCCTGCGTCAAGCTCACGACGACTTAAAAAAACAAGTAGAAGAACGCACCGCCCAACTTTTAGCATCAAATGAATTGTTAAGACGAGATATTATCAAGCGCGAGAGAGTCGAAGAAGTGCTGCGCCGAAAGCAAACTTGCTTGAAAAATCAAGCGCAGCAACTAGAGGAAACTGTGCGGAAGTTGCAGCAAACTCAAACTCAACTTGTGCAAACCGAAAAAATGTCTTCTTTGGGACAAATGATTGCCGGCATTGCTCACGAAATCAACAATCCGGTTAACTTTATCTACGGCAATCTTTCCCACGCCAGCCACTACGTCAAGGAATTGAGCCTACTGTTGGAACTTTACCAGCAGCACTATCCCGAACCAGTCTCCGAAATTCGGGAAGCAGCAGCAGAGATGGAAATCGATTTTTTGGTGGAAGACTTATCTAAGATGCTGTCTTCGATGCAAGTAGGAACCGAGCGCATCCGCCAAATAGTTTTGTCGATGCGCAATTTTTCGCGATCGGATCAATCTAACATCAAGCTCGTTGACATTCATGAGGGACTCGATAGCACTTTGTTAATTTTGCAGCACCGCCTCAAACCTTACGGTGCACATCCAGCTATTCAGATTATTAAAGAATACGGCAATTTGCCCTGCATCCAGTGCTGTGCCGGTCAGCTCAATCAAGTGTTTATGAATATTCTCGGCAATGCGATCGATGCGATTGATGAAGAAATCCAGAACAGGGAATTGGCGAGGAAAAATGGCAAAAATTCACCGCCGTCAATTGCCAATTCTGCCTTGACTCTTCCCGCTATTACCATTCGCACTGAAGTTGCTGGCGATTTTGTGGCGATCCGCATTTCCGACAACGGGCGGGGCATACCGGAGGAGATTCGCCGTCAATTATTTGACCCGTTTTTTACTACCAAACCTGTCGGTAAGGGAACTGGGCTGGGGCTGTCTATTTCTTACCACTTAGTTGTCGAAAAGCACGGGGGGCGGATCGAGTGCGTTTCGGAAGTTGGACTGGGGACTGAATTTGCGATCGAGATTCCAATATTGATTAGTCAGTAGTCATTAGTCACCAGTCAACAGTCAACAGTCAACAGTCATTAGTTGGATGTTGAAGGAAGATTTTCCCACTTTCCCAATCTCCCCCGGCTGGCGAGGCAGCTAAAAATTCACAAATTTTTACACAAAACTCAAAACCACAGCAAAATCACTCTTTCCCAATCTAAAATCTCAAATTTAAACTCTTAAATGGTATAACTTTGCGCTCCCCAGGGTGGAGTGAGCGGAACTCATTCTCCCGTTTGCCTCATCCACCAGCGCCTGTGTGCTCGTTCAAGGCCAGTTGCACAAGTCATCAACTGCCTGCATCTACCGCCCCAAAGCTTAAAGCCGAGATTGTTTGAGAAGTTAATTTTTGTTTTATTTTTGTCCCTCTTTATATTAAGAAAGTATTCTAAAATCAATTTAAAATCTAAAAACATTCTAAAAATAGATTAGTAAATCAAAAAAACCGCTAAGATGCCCAAAGGTGCAAAATAAACAAATTTACTAGCATTTTCATTTGTACGCCCTCTTTCTTTTCCTCGCAAGTTAGCTAATAATGCTTTTAACGAGCTAACGCACGGTCAACACCCAAATTGAAAAGAAAGGCTATTGCAGTTGGGCTATTGCAGTAAAATCATTGAATTTGGTCGATCGCACCATCAAAGCGTGAAACCCCAGCCCCGATAGTTTTGATAGAAACCTATAGGAGAACAAAGAGTGAAACTCGCAGTTTACGGAAAAGGCGGAATCGGTAAATCAACAACAAGCTGCAACATCTCAGTTGCCCTAGCCAAACGCGGCAAGAAAGTCTTGCAAATCGGTTGCGATCCAAAGCACGACAGCACATTTACCCTCACGGGCTTCTTGATCCCCACAATTATTGACACTCTGCAAGAAAAAGACTATCACTACGAAGACGTTTGGCCAGAAGATGTCATCTACAAAGGCTACGGCGGCGTTGACTGCGTAGAAGCAGGCGGCCCTCCAGCAGGAGCTGGTTGCGGCGGCTACGTCGTCGGCGAAACCGTCAAACTGCTCAAAGAGCTCAACGCCTTCGAGGAATACGACATCATCCTCTTCGACGTGCTCGGCGACGTAGTGTGTGGTGGTTTTGCCGCCCCCTTGAACTACGCCGACTACTGCATGATTGTCACCGACAACGGATTTGACGCTCTATTTGCCGCCAACCGCATCGCCGCCTCAGTCCGCGAAAAAGCCCGCACTCACCCGTTGCGACTCGCTGGTTTAATCGGCAACCGCACCTCCAGCCGTGACTTGATCGACAAGTACATAGACACAGTACCCATGCCGGTGCTGGAAGTGCTGCCGCTAATTGAAGACATCCGCGTTTCTCGCGTCAAAGGCAAAACTTTGTTTGAGATGGCAGAGTCTGACCCATCCCTCAACTATGTCTGCGATTACTACCTCAACATCGCCGACCAAATCTTGGCAATGCCCGAAGGAGTAGTGCCAAATGATACGCCCGATCGCGAATTATTCTCCTTGCTGTCAGATTTTTATCTAAATCCAGTGCAACCGGTGGTCAAGAAGGAGGAAGATGAGCTAGACCTGATGATGGTTTAATAGGTCTAGCGATCAGGATGAGGATAAAGAGGTTATGGCTTTTTTTGATACTTTTTCAGTTGCTCTCAAACAGAAGTGGTTGGACTACTACCAGGCAAATCGATCTTGGCTGCTCCTGCACATGACGGCTGACAACACGGTCGCCACACCCGACGGCGGGAAAAGGCCTGTTTCTTACCTCATCCTGGGAATTGCGGCTGCCCTGGAGCCGGAACTCCAGCAATTAATGCTGCCCTTCTCAAGACTAAAGCCGGATGCAGATAGCCTGATCGAAGTGTTGGGTCTCAATTTTGACCCAGACATGATGCTGGGTATGTCCTCAAGTACCGCGCCGCAGATGGCAGGCCAATCTCCAACATCTGCTGCACCCGCAGCGGCTCAAATTGCAACTGCTGCACCCGCAGTGGCTCAAACTGCAACTGCTGCACCAGAAACGGCCAAATCTAATAAATTAGGCGGTGTGGCATTAGCAGCAGCAGCCGGAGTCGCCGGAGTCGCCGGAGTCGCCGGTCTAGCGGCTGCTGCTAGTGCGCTCAGCTCCCAAGAGGAATCCTTCGAGGAGTTTGAAGAAGAAGCTGACTCTGACTTCGACCTCGGCGATGACGAGGAAGAAGCAGTCTCCGACTTCGACCTCGGCGATGACGAGGAAGAAGCAGTCTCTGACTTCGACATGGACGATGACGAGGAAGAAGCAGTCTCCGACTTTGACCTCGGCGATGACGAGGAAGAAGAAGCCTCGGCTTTGGACGGTCTCGATATGGGCGACGATGAGGAAGACGCCATATCTGACTTCGATATGGGCGATGACGAGGAAGAAGCCTCGGCTTTGGGCGGTCTCGACCTCGATGACGAGGAAGAAGAAGCCTCGGCTTTGGGCGGTCTCGACTTCGGTGATGACGAGGAAGAAGAAACCTCGGCTTTGGGCGGTCTCGACTTCGATGACGAGGAAGAAGAAGCCTCGGCTTTGGGCGGTCTTGACTTCGGTGACGACGACGAGGAAGAAGCCTCAGAATTTGGGACTTTGACCTCTGGGGATCTGGAAGCGGGGATATCCGATCCGTTTGGGGAAGAAGATCCGGATTTTGTCGCCGAAGAAATACCCGATCCTTTTGGGGCAAAAACTTCAGACGATCTAGACATGGATCTGGGCGACTTGGACGAAGATGGTATTGACGATTTCTCTGTATCTGATGACGACGATCTCGACGATCTCGGACTTGACGATTTGGGGGAAGCAACTACCGGAGATCCAGATGAAGATGATTTAGATGCTCTAGGTCTCGGCGATTTGGATTCCGATGATGATGATGAAGAAATTTCGGGTTTTTTGTCTGATTTTAAGTAAGGTGCGATCGTCCAATTATCTCCTAGTCTTCAAGTTTGTCGCTCTATTTGTGAGTTGTGAGTTGCGAGTTATTAATTTTTAATTAACTCAAACTCACAACTGCAAAAAGACTTTTTGCTTCTAGATTTAAAAAATAATAAATCACTGCTGTGAGGGATTATAAACCCTCGCGCAGAATTTATTAGCTCGGATTTTGGCTGCTGCGGCTGCTGCTACAATATCGAGTTTGGTACATCTATTTTTCAGAGCAATTACGCCGAAACTAGGTATTTCTATTATTTTTAGCTGTGTGGCGCGATCGCCAAAAACAGATGTTTTCTGGCTAAATGGGTCTGTTCGCGATCGAAACGAAAAACAACCTATTCCTGTCTGCAGCAACAGAAGCGATCGCAAAACACAGGTATTTCCTCGCTAGGCGAGCCTGAGAAAGTTCGAGAAAAAAAACAATTTAAAGGGAGAAGATTTGAGATATGACTGCTATTACTACTACTGAACCGGAAGCTTTAAATTTTGAATGCGAAACTGGCAATTATCACACTTTTTGTCCGATTAGCTGCGTGGCTTGGCTTTATCAAAAAATTGAGGATAGTTTTTTCTTAGTCATCGGTACTAAGACTTGCGGCTATTTCTTGCAAAATGCAATGGGCGTAATGATTTTTGCCGAGCCCCGCTATGCGATGGCTGAGTTGGAAGAAGGCGATATTTCTGCTCAGTTAAACGATTACGATGAGTTGAAACGACTGTGTTTGCAAATCAAGCGCGATCGTAACCCCAGTGTAATTGTCTGGATCGGCACCTGCACCACCGAAATCATCAAAATGGACTTGGAAGGCTTAGCGCCGAAGCTGGAAGCCGAAATTGGCATTCCCATCGTCACAGCCCGCGCTAACGGCTTGGATTACGCCTTTACTCAAGGGGAAGATACCGTTTTGGCCGCAATGGCTGCTAAGTGCCCTGAGAAAGCGCCGGTGATGGAATCTCAGAAACAAGAACGCAATGCGATCTCTCAACTGCTGAATTTCGGCAAGAAAAAAGAGGAAGTTGCAGCAGATGAATCGGAATATGTCAAGCACACGCCGCTGGTACTTTTCGGTTCTTTGCCCGATCCGGTTGTCACTCAACTCACCTTAGAATTGAAGAAGCAAGGAATCAAAGTTTCCGGTTGGCTTCCTTCCAAGCGCTACACTGAATTGCCAGTTTTGGAAGAAGGCTATTATGTATCTGGCATGAATCCGTTCTTGTCCCGTACGGCTTCTACGTTGATGCGCCGTCGTAAGTGTAAGCTAATTGGTGCTCCATTCCCGATCGGGCCTGACGGAACCCGCGCTTGGATTGAAAAGATTTGCTCAGTGTTAGGAATTGAACCAAAAGGTTTAGACGAACGGGAAGCGCAAATTTGGGCCGGTTTAGAAGATTACCTGCAAATAATTCGCGGCAAATCAGTCTTCTTCATGGGCGACAATTTGCTAGAGATTTCTTTAGCACGTTTCTTGATTCGCTGCGGCATGACTTGCCCAGAAATTGGCATTCCTTACATGGACAAGCGCTATCAAGCCGCCGAATTGGCGCTGTTAGCAAAGACTTGTCAAGAGATGGGAGTTCCTAATCCTCGAATTGTCGAAAAACCAGACAATTACAATCAGCTACAGCGGATTTACGAGCAGAATATCGACTTGGTGATTACCGGTATGGCCCACGCGAATCCTTTGGAAGCGCGCGGAATTAATACTAAGTGGTCAGTTGAGTTTACTTTTGCTCAAATTCACGGCTTTGGAAATGCGCGGGATATTTTGGAGTTGGTGACTCGCCCGCTGCGCCGGAATAATTCGCTGAAGGATTTGGGTTGGGGTGATTTGGTGAAGAAAGAAGCGAAGGTTTAATTGCTTTTAGGTGTTGAATAAAAAACCCGGTTTCTTGGAGAAGCCGGGTTTTTTATTAAAAAATTACTGAGATTTTCATATTAAATGAGTTAAAGTAGGGTGCGTCGCTTCGACAATTTCTCGCCACGAAAACATTTATCCCATAGCGACGCACCCTACAGCTTTACTCTACTTTGCCAGCCCAATTGGTTATAGAGTTGAGAGTGATGGCAGCCAAATTCCTTTACATTACGGTGAAATTAAAGTGATAGGAGATAAATATCATGTCATCCCCCGTACCCAACCTAGCAAATAACTGGCAGTTTACAGAAATATGGGTTGACCCTACCTCTGTCCCTCCTTATGTTTTGATGTTGCTCGGTGATGATAAAAATAATTTTTGCATTTTCGACCCGACTGAAGACTATAAGATTGTTTTTGCTTGTTCTAGCTATGAGGAAGCAAGGCTTTGGCTGCTTGAAGATGAATATGAGCGGGTTGAAGGGCGGCTCAATGTTGAGCAAGTGGCTTAAGTTATTGATGATGAAAGTCAAGCTTAAATCTCTCGATTATTACTTTAGCCTGAAATATCCTATCAGTTTTTACCCGGAACCTGAAGGTTATACAGCGATAATCAAAAGCCTTCCGGGCTGTATGTCTGTAGGTGAAACTTTATCGGAAGCGATGGAGAATATTCAGGAAGCTAGGGAATTATGGATAGAAACGGCTTATGAGTGTGAAGATGAGATTCCTTTACCTGCAATCCCTCCAGAATTCCAGCCAACACACCCCCGCAACACGATCGCACGAATCACCGCCTATAATCTAAACTAGCCTCTCATCAATTGAGCAACCGCCATGAATCAGGACAAGGAAAAAGTTACCTATTCACAGAAAACAGAGCGCCTCAAAGTCATCGCTCAGTTTATCAAAACCGTGACGCCGATGATTTGGACGATCGTCATTCTGGTAGTCATCATTCCGCTGTTAGGTAACTTTATCATTTCCAAGTCGCTCACAAATACTGCAACCACAGCAGTTGTAGTCTCGCCCCCCCACGATTTTAGCAAAGTCAACCAAGACGTTAAAAACGCCATCCAAGCAGCCAGTACAACAGCCGAAACTTTCGCATCTCAAGAATTGGACAAATGGGAAACCGAAGTAATCGCCCGCGTTGACAGCAGTTTTCTCGATTGGTACTTCGATTACTTCAATCAAAAAAAGATGGAGTTTACCGTACCTTTCAACTTCGTGAAATCAGCTATATTCAATAGATTTGATATGAATGCAGCTTCACAAGCTGTTTCCGAAAAATTAACCGAAGACTTTCAAAGAGAATTTGCCAACCGCGTATTAGTTCCTAGAAATGCTCAAATGCGGTTTCAATTAATCACTCAAGATACCGCTAACTTATACATAACTGAAGTTAGCAAAAATGTCAAAGTAGTTCAAAATAATTATAACATACCTCAAGTGCAGTGGGATAAATATCTGAACGATATCGCCACGACAATTAACGATAAAGGAAACGTCTCGAATTTATCATTAAAAGTATTAGTTGGCGGCAGCGGCTACTTAGTTGCTAAGCCGTTAATTCTCGGAATGGCCGCAAAAATTGGCAGCAAAGTAACCGCAAAAGTGGCTAGCAAAGCTGCCGCCAAGATGGCCGCAAAAACAGGCGGTACGGTGGCGAGTCAGTTGGGAGTAGGTTTAATCGATCCGATTGTGGGTGTCGGAATTGTCATGTGGGATTTGTGGGATTACGATCGCACTGTGAAAGTCGAAAGACCGATTTTGCGCGAACACCTTGTAGCTTACTTGAAAGATGTCAAAAAATCCCTCCTAACCAATCCTGAAACCGGGATTATGGCAGCAATTTACCAATTAGAAAGTGGCATTTTGAAGTCGCTTTCATAGGAGTTACGCACGGGGTTCAGAAACCGGGTTTTTTTACGAAAATACTCCGTTTTTACTCGCAGATTAAGTAAAAAACCCCGTTTCTCTGTCGGAGTGCGTAACTCCTGTTTCTTGACACTCCGGGCGCCTTAATATCATGTCCGCTCGATTACCATAATAAAAAAGGTTCGCAGCATCGGACTTTAGTCATTATAGTCGTCGAAAGACTACAAACTCATCTTATCGCGGTCATTCGATCGGACATGATATTACTTGAGTTGAGGCAGGCTGACGAGAACACTATATTTACCAAACGAGAAAATACGATCGCCCTTTAATTATCTACGTCCTCAAAAACAGTTTCAACCTCGTAAACACCACCACAATTAACGCCACAATCGCCGTATACCCAAATCCCCTCAAAAAACCCAGAAACGGAGAAGTTGAAGTCATTTCAATAATCGGCGGTTCCCATCCCGTCAAAACCAGAATAGGCCATACAATATTCGCAAATCCCGCGTAGCCAATCATCGGATTTAACCCGTTATCAATAAACAACTGCAACCACCGTTTTTTGTGAAACACATCGATAATTACCGTCAACCCGATTAACATAAAAATCGCCATTCCCGCCGTCACAAAAAAGTAACTGATCGTTGCCGAGTCTTTCTTGATTCCGCCTTCATAAGGCTCAAAAAACAAACCCAAAGCCAGCCAATAAAACCCCCATTTGTAAAGGCGATTTAATAAATTTTCCGTGACATTCCCGGGATTTTTCAGCAAAATCCAACCGCACAAACACAGCACAAGCGTCACTAGCGAAGTCTGCCACACCAATCGGGCTTGCAGTCCAATTAACAAAACTAAATTGACAGCAAACATCAAAATCATAATGCTGAAATAGCGCGGAGTTTTCCAGTTAGCGTCTCTCGCGTCTTCTGGGGAATAATTCTGTATCCACCGCCAAAGCAAATCCCCGACAATAGTACCGGGAATTACCACAAACAAATACTTCCAATAATCAAATTGAAATATTCCAGGTTCAGGAGAGTAAAACCAAATTAATTTAATCCAACCATCGGTATGAGATGCCAGCCGCATCGCGAATACAAATCCCAAAATTCCCACTCGCAACCAGGTATTTGAACGAGTAAACAGCCAAATTAGCGAGCCGAAAACCGCCGTATTTGCCAGTACCATCAAAATAATATCGCTGCGGCTAAGTAAAAATCCTACACCATTGGGATATTTGATGTTAGATACGAAGCCAATCCCAGCACTCCAAGCAGCAAGCGTCAAGGCTGTTCGCCGCCACACAGACCATTTTTGCGGCCAGCGAACGTACATTAAAAATAATATTAAAAAACCGCACAAAGCTAGCCACCACTTTTGCGGGCTGGGTTCGTCTGGATTAATTGTAGTCGGGCGAATGTGCTGGAGAAATATCGCAAATGACGCTAATAAAAAGCCTCTTTGCAAAATAGATAAAATTACTTTTTTGGCATCCCATCCTTTAGCAATCCGGCGCGATAAAGCTAGGGGGATCGCGGCCCCCATCGCGAACAAAAAGAAGGGGAAAACTAAATCAACCCAGGTTAATCCCGGCAGTTTATCGTTGAAGGCGTGGGCGGGCGGCGGTAATTGAGCGTGATACATCCATGCAGGTAATGTTTTGCGGGCTATTGTACCGGATAAAACCATCGCTAAAACTGCTATTCCGCGCAGCGCATCCAGCGCATCGGCGCGTTTGGAAAACCCAGATACTGACAAAATATTTTCGTTTTTCACCATGTCTTGATTACTGCGACTTTCTAGATTTTAATGCACTCACTGATTTTCTATTAAATAACTATAGAAGCTTTTGACTTATTTGCCAATTAATTTGTGCAGCCAGTTGCCAGAGGCTAAATTCATCAGTCTTTCTGCTGAGTGTTTGCTGTTGACAGTCAGCCGGGAAATTCGATATTTGTTGTGCGGAAAGAAACGCAGTTTTAATTTTAAGCTGTCGTACAAGTATCCTGACTTGTAGTATTTGGCAACGTATTTCTCAACTTGTGTGTTGACGGCACCAAATGGGTAGGCGATGTGAGAGGCGACTGTTTGATTTTGGTCTAAGTCTTGGGTGCAGTTTCTCAACCTAATTTGGTCTTCACCCAACTCTCTATCTAAGGCTTTTAGAGGAATTTTTGTTAGATTTTCGTGATTCAGTCCGTGAGATTGAATATCATAAAAACCCTTCTTAAATCCGTCTCTTAAGTCTTGACAGTTGACTTTTTTTATAAGCGAATTATTAGTTCCAAAAAAGCCTGAATTGATAAATACAACTGCCTTATTTTTGGTGCTGTACTTGTTTTCTAATCTTTCTAAAATGGGCAGTAAATGCGTATATATGCTTTTATTTCCGTCGTCAAAGGCAATCATAACTTTTTTGCGATCGCGATATTCACTCGGTACCTCTTTCTTGGGATTTGCTATGAAATATTCGTAAAGCTCTTGGGATGACAAAAACCAATAGTTATGGCTAACTAAATACTCTAAAAAAGGTTCTAATTTTTGCTGGCTGTAGTCGCCTGGAAAGTCTCTGCGCTGCGGCGGTATTTCCTGGGTATTTTGAATGTCCACAATATCGTGAAAGCCGAAAATCGGAATTTCTACTGTGATGAATTCTAAGATTACTTGATAAGTGATAACAGTTAGGAGGAAGGCTAGTAAAAAGCTAATAATGCGTTTTTTTCGGGGCGTCATACCGGGTTTAAAATACTCCGGCCATTTGTTAACTAAATAATTTGTCATTGACAATTACGACTTTATGAGGTATGTGGTTCAGGTGGCAGTATGAGGGTTTGTGCGGCCCAGGTGGTGGCAGCCTCTAGATTGTCGATCGCCCGTGTCGCCCATAAAGATGAGCTAGGTCAACTCCAGCATGATACAATTTAGCTCGATCGCACTTTTCCCGCAACCGAGTCCCAAAGTTGACAATGCTGATTTCTTGCCCGAAGTTTTCCCTGTATTTTTTTACTTGTGATTTCTCCCCCGAGATGGTAGCATATTTCTGCCAAAGCCTGACGCCATAACCATGATCAAGATAGCGGTCATTTTGCCTGTTTACAACGAAGCAAATTGCATAGAGCAAACCTTTGACAGAATTTTAGAGTTTTCTCAAAAAAATCACGCTTACAATTTTATCATTGTGAATGACGGCTCAACGGACAATACCCAAGAAATTATAGAAAATAAACTCAAAGCTTACCCCACACATCACATAAAACTAATTTCTTACAGCAACCGTCAAGGAAAAGGCTATGCGGTCAAAAAAGGATGCGAATATGTAGACGCAGACTGCATTTGCTTCATGGATGGCGACTTAGCTTATTCCCTAGAACACCTCGAAGCCTTAGTAGAAAAACTCGAAAAATTTGATGTTGTAATTGGTTGCAGAAACCTCGATAGAGAAAACTTCCGAAATCTTACTTTGCTCAGAAAAATATCAGGCAAAATATTTAACTTAATTTCCAGAACAATCCTCAATCTCAAATATAAAGATATGCAAGCTGGACTCAAAGGGTTTAAAAAAATACCAGCCAGAGAAATATTTAAAAGACAAACACTTACTGGCTTTTCATTTGATGCAGAACTGCTTTTTTTAGCTCAAAAGAAAGGATATACAATTGGTGAGATTCCAGCCAAAGTTTCCCAGCAACACCTCTACAAAGTTTCTCAAGTCAATATACTGAAAGACTCCCTAAAAATGCTTGGCTGTTTATTTCAAATCAAATTAAACGACCGCGCAGGCTATTATGAATAAATCAATCTTGTTGAGCTTTGACATAGAAGAATTTGACATCCCCGAAGAATACGGTCAACCCCTGGAAGACGACATCAAATTTGAAATATCTAGCCGAGGCTTGTCAAATATTATTGGGCTTCTAGACAGATTAGATATTACAGCCACATTTTTTGTCACAGCTAACTTTGCACTCCACAACCGAGAGATAATTAAGCAACTTTCACAGCAACATGAAATTGCCTCCCACGGCTTTTATCACTCTCACTTTTGCCTGGAAGATTTACAAAAATCCAAACAAACCTTAGAAAAAATAACTAATACTAAAGTCACCGGATTCAGGATGGCAAGACTTCAGCCAGTTGATGATTTAGAAATAGAAAAAGCAGGCTACGAATACAACTCGTCAATGAATCCAACCTACATCCCCGGCCGATACAACAACCTATCGAAACCCAGAACTGCATATTATACGAATAAACTGCTCAACCTTCCCATTTCAGTTACTCCTCTGATCAGATTTCCCTTATTTTGGTTGAGCTTTAAGAACTTTCCCCTGTCAATGATACAATTAGCAACCAAGCTAACCTTAGAAACAGACTCGTATCTGAATATCTACTTTCACCCCTGGGAATTTACAGATATTTCTCAGTTTAAATTACCCGGTTACGTCAAAAAAGACTCAGGTTTCAAAATGGTTGACAAGTTAGAAAAATACCTTGCCAAGCTTAAAACCCAAGGCAAATTTATTTCTATTTCCGAATTTAAGCGCAACTTCAGTCAACCTTAGAAAAAATATCTACTTCAGCAAAAACGATGAAATTCAAAGCTCTCGACTACTGGAACAATCAAACAGGATTGCGTCAAGTTACAATCCTAGGAGCAATTTTTTTTATATTAGTTTTAACTTTTAGCATAATCCGCTACGAAAGCTTCTTAGCCACCTACGATCACGGTCTATTTAACCAAGTATTTTGGAACAGCGTACACGGGCGATTTTTTCAAAGCTCAATGTCGTCAGCCGCATCGAGCGCCTCGCTGATAGACAGGCAACTATCATACCCATTTTACATCCATTTAGGGCAACACTTCGTTATCGATTTTTTAATTTGGATGCCGATTTATGCTTTATTTCCATCACCGGTTACGCTGATAGTTTTGCAAGTATTTTTGATTGCAGCAGCCGGAATAGTTTTGTATTTTTTAGCAAGACATTATCTATCTGTTCCGCTGTCGGTAATGATAGCAGCCAGCTATTACGGAGCAAACGGTGTCATCGGGCCGACACTGGGAAATTTTTACGAACACTGCCAAATTCCTCTATTTGTATTTAGCTTGCTTTTAGCATTAGAAAAGCAGCGCTGGGTGTTATTTTGGGTATTCGCAGCCTTAACTTTAGGAACTCGCGAAGATGCGGGAATTACTTTATTCGGAATCGGAGTATATTTAATTTTCAGCCGCCGCTACCCGCGCGCAGGCATGGCCTTGTGCGCTGTTAGCTTCAGCTACGTAGCGCTGATAACTAATACAGTCATGCCGATGTTTTCGGTTGATAGTTCCCGATTGTATTTAGCTAATTATTTTCGCAAATTTGTTAAAACTGAAACTCCGTCAACTCTAGAGCTGCTATGGGCGATTATCAGCCAGCCTCAGATCGTAATTGAAGTATTGTTCACCAACTTCAGTAGGCGCATTTTATACCTTTTAGGTCATTGGTTGCCGCTAGCATTTGTACCTGTTATCACTCCTAGCGCCTGGATAATGACGATTTTTCCGCTGTCGGTTCTGCTGCTGCAAGTTTTTAATCAGGCTGCTACTTCCATTAACACTCGGTACACCTTCGCTGTAATTCCGGGCTTATTTTACGGTACAATCCTGTGGTGGTCGAAGCATCAAGATAATTTTAAACCGAGGCTCCATCGGTTCTGGATTGGGTGTATTGGTTTGTCGATAATACTTACCTATACTTCCAATCCAGGTCGAGCGTTGTATTTTATTTCTCCTTATTCTTTTCAACCTTGGGTTTATCAATCTTTGCCGGCTCAACTCGGACACGCAGCTAATGTCAAAAAAGTTTTAAGTTTGATTCCGCAAGATGCTAGCGTTTCTACCAGCGGTTATATAGTTTCTCATCTTTCGGGCCGCAGAAACCTGATCCGTTTAGAGGTAATGCAGATGAAAGATGAAGGGGGAAAAGTAGTCGATGTCGATTATGCGCTGTTAGATTTGTGGCAGTTGCAGCAGAACAATTTAAAAGCTCCCATTGACCGAGGTAGAGTTAGGGGGGGAGTGCGTTTTACTGACGAAGCTCTGCGGAAGGGTGTTTACGGTATTGCTGAAGTATTGGACGGAGTGGTTTTGGTTCAAAAAGGGATAACTTCTAAGCCGTTCGTTTTGTCGGCTTGGTCGAAATTGCGGCAGGAAATCGAACCGTTGATGAAATAGTCGAAGGGAAACGATCGAGCTTGAGTTGCGATCGCCCCTAGGAGAGTAAAATTCAGTACAGTTGCCAGTATTGGTCGATCGACTCCTGTGGCAAGACTATATTTGGATTCAAGGTTTGCTATACTCCAGAAATAGACACATATTAACCTTTGGAAAATTTTAAGGCCGGAGCTATGACATCCTATGCAACCTCTACAGCAAGAGCCGAGATGAGTGAGATCCGGCGCTTGAAAAACATACTGCCCCCAGAACTCCAAAGTTGGGTAACAGTAGAAAAAACAATAGAAGTTAATCCCACCCTGATCCGCAGCGAAGAAATAGGCAAAGACCAGGTAGAAATCCAAATAGACCTGATCCGCTGGGAACAGCTAGCAATGGATCAGCGCAACCTGTTATTTTGGCACGAAGTCGCCCGCATCCAAAATGATACTATCCCCAGGGATGGTTGGGAAATGGCTGCTCTGGCGATCGGTTTAGGCGGCGCCGTCGGCGAACTTTGGGTTCAAGACGGTTTGCTGCTGGTATTGGCGCTATCTTTGTGCGGAGTGTCCGGCTGGAGGCTTTACCAAAAAAACAACGGAGAGAAAAGTTTAAAAGAAGCAGTAGACGCTGACGAAAAAGCTCTCACCCTCGCCACCCGCTTCGGCTACACTCTCCCAAACGCTTATAAAAGCCTCGGTAGCGCCTTAAAAACCTTAATCGAGCAAACCTCCAAAAAAACTCAACGGGCTAAATACGAAGCTCGTCTCCAGGCTCTCAAACGCAACGCAGCCAAAGCCAAAGCCAAAGTCAAACCCATCACCCGCGAAACCTCCCAGTCAGAAAACGTCTACAATTCTTGATTTTATCCCCCGACGCTTGGTACGGGGGTTTTTAAGTTAACGGTTAACTGTTGACTTTCCTGTTAACGGTTAGCTGTTAATGGCGGTGACTATCGCCCTGCAACACAGACACCGCAATTCTTAACGGCAAGATTCATCGGCTTGAATCCACAAAAAATCTTGATTCCGGTGTCAAAGTTTGGCAGGGGCTGCGTTCAAACATCTTTCCGCCAAAACTGGGAATGGTATATCTAAATCAACCTTTGCCTGTGTTATCACGATCGGGGGTAGAGTTTTCAGGCGATTTTATAAAGTTTATATAAAGCTAGCCTTTGTTAACAATAATATTTGGTAAATCTGGAGTTACTAGGACACAATAGGCTAAAGACATCAGCTTGAAATTTGAAATCAGGACTTCATGGTCAGTCAAACCCCAGAGGCAGATTTTCGGGTTACGTACTTGGACGAGATTCCCTCGGTTCACATACCCGTGCGCTTGAGCGTACTTGAAGCCGTAAACTTCAAGACAACCTGCCAGCAACTTTTCTCTGACAGCAGCGTTCCCAGCAAAATTGTCTTAGACTTTGCTCAGACAACGTTTATAGACAGTAGCGGGATCGGTGCTCTAGTCAGCAATCTCAAATTTGCCAAACAGCGCGGCAGCGACTTGGTGCTCCGAAGCCTCAAGCCGCAGGTGATGGCAGTATTTGCTCTCACTAGCCTAGATCAAGTGCTGACGATCGAGCAGCCCTCTGCAACCTCAACTCCCACAGAGACAAACCGCTCCGACAATCAGCTACCGATGACCCATCCCTCAGTCCAATCCTGGGTGAAACGGCTTGTGGACATCGTTGGGGCAATAGTCGGTTTGGTGATTACAGGAATTTTGCTCGTACCAATAGCAGCAGCCATCACCATCAACGATCCGGGCCCGATATTTTTTGCGCAAACCCGCTGCGGCTGGATGGGGAAAAAATTTCAGATTTGGAAATTTCGATCGATGTGTACCAACGCCGAAGCCATGAAAGCCCAAATCAAAAACCAAGCCTCCGGCGCATTTTTCAAAAATGACAACGATCCCCGGATCACCAAAGTCGGGCGCATCTTGCGCAAAACCAGTCTCGACGAACTGCCGCAGTTTTGGAACGTGCTCAAAGGCGAAATGAGTCTAGTCGGCACCAGACCGCCTACGCCAGACGAAGTTGAGCGCTACGAAGTGCCTCAGTGGCAGCGTTTGGATGTCAAGCCCGGAATGACTGGCGAATGGCAAGTCAACGGTCGCTCTAAAGTCCGCGATTTTGAAGATGTCATCCGTTTAGATTTAAAATACCAACAAGACTGGAGCCTGATGTATGACCTGAAACTAATTGTTAAAACCGTAACAGTCTTGTTTAACAAAAATAGCGGTGCTATGTAGAAACTCTCAACGGCGAACCGCTGAACTTTCAGGTGCTGTTGCCGATGATGGTCGGCGGGAACTTGAACTCCATACGATCGCCTGCACGGGCGATCGTTGGCTATACCTACGTCAGCATTAAGTGTTAAAATTTACACGAGAAAGAAAATGTGCCGCTATTTGCTAGCTCTGGAATCAGAGCATAAATTAGCAATTTGCGAGTTCGAGGTTGTACTCGAATAACGCCAGCAGGGTTTTCTCTTAACGACTTGAACTCACCTGTATTTAGAAAAGTATCGACTGTTAAAACAGTCGAAGCTTAAGCTCAAATCACTCCTCGCAAGGAGGGCTCAGGAGGGAATTTGCCCTATTTAAACGCCCTACCGAGACGGGTTACAGTATCGGAAGTCTCTCATTTTCTGTGCGAGTAAATGGTGCGAAAGGAATGCTCACCTTGAGGCAAAACGGGCTTCTTCAACTCAAGCTTGACTTAACTAATATGTTGCCAAGACCTTGCCCTCCTTTTCCTCTCCCTCCGACGCCCGGTACAGCGGTGGTGGGAACCGACTTGGGGGAAGAAAGATGAATGACAAGCAACCAAAGGCCGAGTCGCACCTTCAGGTTGAAACAGACCTGGAGGCTTTAACATCCGTTTTGGAATGGTTGGAGAATATAGTTTTGCCGATGCTGCCGGGGGATTTCTGGTGGCAGTGCCGGCTGATCGTCAACGAAGGCTTTACCAACGCTGTCCGCCACGCTCACCATAACTTGTCCCCCACAACCCCGATCGACATTGAGGTAAAAGTGTTTGCAGATTACTTAGAAATTAGGATTTGGGACAGGGGTCAACCTTTCAACCTGGAAGCAAAGCTGCACTCGATCATCCAAGAGCAGCGCGATCCCTTGGACAGAGAAGGAGAAAGGGGACTGGTGTTCATGTACAAGCTCACAGACGACCTTCGCTATATCCGTACAGACGATCGCCGCAACTGCCTGCTAATGCGAAAAAACCTTACCTGATGGCGCGATGCCCGCTCCCTGGGGGCGGGGCGGCTTCTGTCGCAAAGAGTTGAAGGTTCTAGCGCCGCCCCTACCAGAGCTACCGGAAACCCGATCGCATCCTCTGCAATTTGCTGTCGGTGCAGGCTCTCTTTCGTACCGCGGCAGGACAATTTGCTTTTCTTCTAAATATTATGCGTATTCTAATTTATTCCTATAACTACTATCCAGAGCCGATCGGCATTGCCCCCCTCATGACAGAACTAGCGCAAGGCCTAGTCAATCGCGGGCATCAAGTTCGAGTCGTCACAGGAATGCCGAACTATCCCCAGCGGCGCATTTATCAACAATATCGCGGTAAATTCTACCTTACCGAAGAACACAAAGGCGTCACCATACAGCGCAGCTACCTGCGCGTCAACGGCCCCCACCCCAGCCTCCTAGACAGACTCATGCTAGACGGCAGTTTTGTCGCCTCCAGCGCCGTCCAAGCCTTCAGAGGCTGGCGTCCCGACGTGATTTTCTCGACAATGCCCCCTTTACCGATTTGCGTCCCAGTCGCGTTCTATGGTTGGATTCGCGATTGCCCGATCGTCCTCAACGTACAGGATATCGTCTCAGAAGCAGCCGTGCGCGTCGGCTTAGTCAAAAAAAACGGACTGCTAGTTCGCATTGCGGACACCTTAGAAAAATTTGCCTACAGCACAGCCAGCCAAGTCAGCGTCATCGACAGCGGTTTTGTCAAAAAATTGCACTCTCAGGGAGTACCCCCCGAAAAAATAGTTTGCGTGCCCAATTGGGTCGATGTCAACTTCATCCGCCCTTTACCCAAAGAAAATAACTCCTTTCGCGAAACTCACAATCTCCAAGGCAAATTTGTCGTTCTTTACGCAGGCAATATTGCCCTCACTCAAGGTTTGCAAACAGTTGTTCAAGCAGCGGCACGTTTGAAACACATACCCGAAATTGCTTTTGTAATTGTGGGGGAATCAACAGCACTCGCGCGCTTGCAAAAAGATTGCGAAACTTACAAAGCTACTAATGTAATGCTGCTCCCCTTTGAACCGCGAGAAAAATTGCCCGAAATGTTAGCTGCTGCGGATGTTAGTTTAGTCGTGCAAAAACTGCGCGTTACTAACTTTAATATGCCTTCAAAAATTCAAGTGCTGTTGGCTAGTGGTCGGGCTATTTTGGCTTCGGTTCCTGAAACTGGTACTGCTCATAAAGCAGTGCAACAAAGCGGTGGCGGTGTAGTAGTACCGCCGGAAGATCCGCAAGCTTTAGCAGATGGGGTTGAGGATTTGTACTTGCATCCTGCTAAGGTTGATGCGTTGGGCGAGCAAGGCAGAAAGTATGCTGTTGAAAATTACGGAATTGAAGAAGCTTTGAATCATTACGAAGCTTTATTTACGGCAGTTGCTGCTAGTCATTCTGATAAAATTTTGGAGCCTTTGCCTAAATAATCTGATAATCAAGGCATATATAATATGCCCTAGTTCGTAAACTAATAAGACGGAAAATCAGTGCGGCTATCTCTGTTATTGTTGCGCAGCTTTCACCGAATCCTAGCATAAGACTTTTGACAGAATTTGCCACAGTTTGATGAGAGAAAAAAATTGATAGAATCCTTGGCTATTTGCGGTTAGTAATGATAATCCCACAGACGATCGCCAATGTGCTAAAAATATGCACCCAGGAAATCGCTTCACCTAGAAACAGCCACGCAGCAATACCGCTGAAAATCGGAATCAGGTAATAGATTAAGGCCGTGCGAGTAGGGCCAATCAGGGCGATCGCCCCATTCCACGCCAGAAACGCCACCACCGACGATAGAACCCCCACATAAAGTAACGCGAGGGCGATCGGAAGATTGAACACAACAGGGTGATAAATCAAAGATTCCAGTACATAGAATGGCGATAAAAATAACAGCCCCAAGCTAAAAGTGCATAAAGTGAAAGTTGTCATCCGCAGGTTGGGCGGCTTGCGCTTTACCAGCATCGTGTAGCCAGCAAAGGCGATCGCAGCCAACAGCATATACAAATCGCCGATCGCAAACGACATACTCAGCAGCCTTTCTAACGAGCCTCCCGCGATTAACATGAGAACACCGCTAACCACAACCATCATACCTACTGCCCGTGTTAACGAGATAGTTTCTCCGTAAAAGAAACGAGACATGAGTACGATAAAAATCGGCGAAGAAGTGGCAATTAAAGCCATGTTCAATGCCTGGGTTGTGTGACCGGCAATGTAGATTAAAGTATTAAAAATAGTCACACCTAACAACGCCGATACAGTCAAGTAAGGAAGATATTTTTGCACCAATTTCCAATCTTCAACTGTCGAGCGTACGGCAAATGGTGCTAATGTTGCCACCGCAATCGCCCATCGCCAGAATGCCAGACTTACCGGGAGGATATCCTGATTCAAAGCTCTAGCAACGATGAAATTACCAGCCCAAATAACAGTCGCAGCTACTGCTAAAAAATAGCCCGTTGATATTCTGTTATTCATTTATTTGGCTTAATTTTTATGGCTAACTTTAGCTTCCCCGTAGGGACACGGCAGTGCCGTGTCCCTACACTTCACAAACCTGGAATACGCTGTATTCATTTATTTGGCTTAATTTTTATGACCACTTTTAGACAACTTCATTTGAATTAAGCTAAATAAAGGAACGAGATACAAATAAAAGGCATAAGGGATAAAATCCGAATTCACACTCAAAACAGTTGCCGGAACTAATCCGGCAATATTCCAAGGAATTAATGGAGAAATCACAACAGCAGTATTTTCCAAGTCTACAGCAAGTTGAGTATCATCTAAATTTAGTTGGCGATACTTTGATGCGACTAATTGATGAGTTAGGATAATTGCGATTGTTTGAGTGCAGCCAAATGCGGCTCAGAAAATGCTAATTACTGTCGTCCCCAAGAATAAATCTCCTCTGGATCGAGCTTTATTTAGATACACTTCCACAAACTCTAAAATCCTCGTACCCGCAAAAAAGCCGGCAAATGCTGTCGAGACAACTACAACTAATGAAACTTTTGCCATAGACAAAATCCCTCCTCCTGTTATAATGTCTTTTAAACTAGAAGTTGATGCTAATTTAAATCCGCCGATCGCAAATTGCAGAATCTCGATCGCCGAATAACCTTGGACGAAATGGGCGATCGCACTTCCGGCAATTACACTCACAGCCATTGCGATTTTGACTTCAACTCGAAATACACAAAGTATCAGAATTGTCAAGGCGGGCAGCAAAGTTATCCAGCTCAGATTGAAGGCTTTGCCCAGTTCCAAATCCAGGTTGCTGCCGCTAAGTTCGACGGG